>CAZZDT010000073.1:0-9530 GCA_964652435.1 uncultured Bdellovibrionales bacterium | reverse complement strand
CGTTTGGTGGAGTATTGGGAACAAGACCCATGCTACGAGGAGCCTTCTTACGATGAAGAAGTGTTCGCAAGTGGGGCCGTTGACTCTGCAAGCGAAGAAACGTCTGAGCCTAGTGTGGTTGAGGTTGAAGCGTCCTTTAGTGTGGGTGAATACGATATTGTTGTCCTAAGCACCAATGATGCAACTGCACTGGATACCTGGTTACAAGATAATAACTATTCCATTCCTGACGGAGCCAGTCCCTATTTTGAGCCTTACGTTCAAGAGGGTATGTATTTCTTTGTGGCCAAAGTGGACATCACCAAGGTCGCCATGAACGGTGACAACGCTGTTCTCTCACCCCTACGGTTTCATTATGACGCGGAGACTTTTTCGCTGCCGGTTCGCCTTGGGTTAATTAACTCGCAGGGTGAGCAAGACTTGATTGTTTACACCCTGGGACGAGATAAGCGCTACGAAGTCGCCAATCGAGAGAACGTTTTTATCCCCACCAATATTGAGGTTGTGGATGATGTTCGCGAAGACTTTGGGACTTTTTATCGAACACTCTTTGATGCGACCCTAGAGCACTCTCCCAATGCGGTGGTGACCGAGTATTCATGGGATGCGTCCACCTGTGATCCTTGTCCCGGGCCGACTTTAAATCAGGAAGATATTGCAACTCTCGGAGCTGATGTGGCCACCGATGGAGACTTTTGGGGTTGGACATTGACGCGTTTGCACCTGCGGTACTCGGCAGAAACACTCGGTGACGATTTGGTTTTTGCTGAAGCCAGCCCGGTGGTGGGCGGCCGTGAAATGTACAACCAAGACGGTGAATTGGAAGAGACCGCCAGTCAGTCTTATTTCAATAACTTTCAAGGGCGCTACATCATTCGTCATCGCTGGAATCAGCCAGTTGATTGTCCACTGCCCGTATTTGGTCGTTGGGGTGGGCCTCCGGGAGATGAGAACTATGCTGGTACTCAGACATCTCAGAGTCCAAACAGTACCGGTGATGCGGAAGCAGCAGCTACAGGAAGTTACGGTACAGGTGGCGCCGGCGAAGCGCTTGGAGAGTTGGTACGAGAAGATGTTCCTGAGATTGGTGTTGAATCAACTTACGGGTGTGCATGTTCAGCAACATCGGGCGGAGCCGCAGGATTTCTCTTTATTGCCGCATTTTTAATGGGGATTTGGCGGTCGTTTATCCGGCGCCGATTGTTTAGCTAATTGGCAAGGGCCTCGCGAATTCGATACGCTTCTTTTAGAAGAGGAGTGTTATGCGCAAGGCCCCAACCGATGGCCATACCCGGTTTGAGAACCTTAATACTCAACCTTTGAGAACCCACAGGGTTTTTAACAACCCTGATGTTGTCTCTGAAGGTTGGTATCCTGTGTGTCGTTCCAAACATCTCAAAAAGGGACAAGCTGATTCCTTTCTTCTCACTTTTCAGCGTGTTTGTGTTTATCGAACCCATCAAGGTGAACTCGTAGCGTTGGATGCATTCTGCCCCCACATGGGAGCAGACCTCGCGAACGGCCGCGTCGTGGATGGTCAAATTGAATGTTACTTTCATCAATGGCGTTTTGGAAAAGATGGTGAATTGACGGGCAGCCGATGCGGCGTTGCCCCCAAACTTGCTGCGGTGCAGTCGTGGCCGGTGGAAGAGGCTTATGGTTACATTTGGGTCTATTCTGCACCGGAAGCTCCTTATCCTGTTCCGAAACCTTCTGGCTTGGAAGATGATGATGTGAGTGGTTGGTGTGTGGCCAATTTGGTTCTTTATGCTCACCACCACGTGATGATGGTGGGCGGCATCGATTTGCAGCATTTTGCGACAGTCCACAATATTGAGATTGATTTTGAACTGGAGATCGATGAGCACAGTCAATACATGGCAACTTGGCGCTTGGATGGAACGGTCCCCAAAAAAGGTTGGCGCGGAACTCTGGCAAATTGGCTTTTGGGGGGTCGGGTGAATTACCACGCTCGCGTAGCGGGTGGCTCGATTGTTTCATTGACCTATGGACCCAACTTAAAGGTGCCGTATTTCGGATGGAAAGTTCCTCCGCTCTATGTGCTCTGGGGGTGTAAAGCCGATGAGAACGGTATTGGGCATGTCCAAGTGTTCGCCGTGGCTAAAAAGAAAAAGGGAGTGCTTGGGTGGTTGAGCACACAGCTTAAGCTTATGGCCACTTTGGTTCTTTTGGCCGTGTTGAAAGACGATGATGAAAAAGCATTTCCTTATATGCGTTTTAATATCGGACGTCTGGTCAAAGAAGATGCTTGCTTGAGCCGCATGGTGAAGTTTCTAAATGGTTTGCCCATTTCCAAATGGTCTAAGCGTCAACTTACGGAGGGTTCCCATGGGGAAGATTCGCAAGCTGACGCTTGAAGAATGGTTTTTGGATTATCAGCTGGATGCAATCTGGACTGAGTACTGTCACCTTGGTTTCAATTTGGACATTGATGTTACAAATTTAGTTGAGGCCGCCGCTGAACGAGGCGTTCATTTTTCTCCTACGGCCGCGATGATTCGTGCCATTGGCTTGTTGGCCCTTGAGAAACCGGCGGCAAACCGGGTGATGTTGCGAACATTTTTTGGTCCTCGCATCTTGGAGCTGGATACCATCGGCGTGAATTTGCCAGTGATGGTAAACAACAATGGAGACCCGTTTTTATCAGGGATGGTGATCAAGAATCCCCATCAACGCGGCGTTTTAGATATTCAAGCTGAAATTCGGGATTACGCTCAGGGGGATTTGTCGGACAAGCCCATCGGAAAGTTTATCAAGACTCGAAAAAATAGGTGGTACAATCGGTTGGCTTTAAAGCTGCTGCATTTTATGGCCTACCGAGTTCCGTCACTTTATCTAAAGTATGAAGCGGGTGGTTTTTCGGCATCTTCCGTTATCCGTGGTGATGCGGACCACTTACTGAATCGTGGCCAAGCTTATGGCCATACTGCCAGCACATTCTGCCTGATCGGTATGAATAAAACTTCGGATGGCCGTCAGCTGATGATGATTGGTGGTGGTCTAAATCATTCAGTGATGTCTGGCGGTGAATTTCAGGAGATTTGCAACGTCCTAAGTCGAATACTTAGTCAGGGCGAGATCGAGGATTTTTACCCCGAATTGAAAAAAGAGAAATAATTTAATGCAATTGAGTCGAATGGTTCCGTCTCTCATGATGTTGTTGGTAGCTGGTACTTTATGCAGCGGCTGTATTGTCATTCCTTATGTTGTTCCGCCCCTTAAGGTTCAGGGCCAGGGTGGTATGGCGATGGGTGAACTCTACGATGAGGACATGGTGAACCCTGATGATTTCGCTCCTGTCATAGGTGCTCCGAATATTCGGGTTGGGGCTTTTCCACTGGGCTTTTCCGAAAGTCTTCTCGACCGCAATTACGATATTGGTGTCGGATATTTGCACGAGCGTCTTTTGCTATCGGATGCCACGGGCCTTGCGGACCGGCAATTTCACGGTGGTTATCTTGAAGGCAATTATTGGTTTTACACGGACTCTGACGACGCCACCGCAGTGCGGGTCGGGTTGGTCGTGAATGCTGATTATCTTCAAGAGGTGAACGCGAACGGTGGGAGCGTCGGGGATGGCTTTGGTGTATTTGCCGGACTCGGCGTGGAGTTGGTTGGCACCGCGGAGGGTTTATTCTTGGCGGCCGACGATGGACACTCGAGCGGTGGCGATCCCATGATTATGACTGGGGTTGGCAAAGGCGAGGCCGGTATTGGCCTGGTAGCCGGAACCAGTTACCGACAGGTTGGCTCCGAACCCTATTGGACATTTACGGTTGGACTAAGTCTAAGGCTGCCCGCGGCTGCCGGTTTGATTTTCATTTTCGACGATTGATTCAAGTGCGAACCCTTTTCTTGATGCGTTTTGATGCGATGGCTTTTCCCTAGACTTCGGGGGAGTGTTTGATGGGCTACCACTTGGAGCGTGATTGGGAGTTGCGGCAAACGTGGTTTTTGCACTCCAGGTAACGGTTCGATTCTTAATACATCTTGGGTGAGTTCAAAGCAGGGTGAATAGCCGTGATTGATCAGCAATGCTTCAAGCTCTGCAACGTAGAGGTTGAATGCAGGTATGAAGTCTTCTCGTCTTCCACGAATCACGACGGCCTGATGGGGGTTGTTGCAGCTGCAATCAATAAACTGAACATGGTCTCCAGTTTTAAAACGAGTTCTCGGCATCGCTTGGTTATAAGGCGTGGTGAGGACCAGTTCATGATTGAGCAGCTCGACTTCAAAGCGGTCTTGGTTGATATGAAGTTGGCCATGGCGACAACTTTGAGCAACACCCGGTCCAATGATTTCTGAGAGCCCATAAACCTCAATGACCTGTCTTTTGCCTTCGTCACTCAGAAGTTGGTGCAGGCGTTTACTCGAAGGTTCACCCCCCGTGATGATGGCTTCAATCCCACTCAGCAGACCAGCCTCCCAGAGTGTAAACGCAAGCGAAGGGGTGCAACATAGGATGGTTGGGGTGAAGAGGTTTAACATGCGTTCGTGTTGAGCCATTGCCGCTTCCATTGACGCTCCAGGTTGATTGGAGGCGGGAATGACGCTCATGGGAAGTTCCATCTGAGTCCGAGCGTGCCGCGCCGCTTCTTCAAAGGAAAGCCCACCGGTGAAAAGACCGTATCCAAAGGCATTGTAGATACACCATCGGGATACGTTGTCGCGCAGAGGTTCGAAGGCTCGGGCGGTGAGCTGACCAAGCAAATCGAGATCTGCTTGGGTGTAAGCCATCACCGTAGGCGTTCCGGTTGATCCGGAAGAGCTGTGGTATCGCACGACTTGGTCTTCGGAAACACAGAGCTGTTGATGGTAGGGCTGGATTCGTAGGTCTTCTTTGGTTGTGAAAGAAAGCGCCATGGTTATGCAGCCTGCTCTGAGAGTTGTTCGTTGAGAGCTTGGTAAAGGTCGTCAATGATATCGGGGTCGAATCCCGAGTAGGGTTCACCGTGTTGGTTGGGGATGCGCTGAACGAACTCTACAAAGAAGCCGCCGACGGGTGCAGTGAACCACTGTCTGAGTCCCGCTCCATTTTCATGAGTGTAATAAAGCACGGGCGTCATCAAGTCGATTTGCCATTCGGTGACCATTTCTTCGTAAAGCTTTTCGGCGTCCACATCGGCGCGGATGTTGAATGCGATGTGCTGGGCCTGGTCTTTCTCGGCTGGTTTGACGGAAAATTCGAGAGGCGGGTTGGTAAGTTTCGGACTTGGGTCAGTGACACTTAGCCCCACCATATCACTCCATGGATAACCTTGGGTTTCTCCACGGATGAGTGCAATGTGGTTGGCGGGAAAGCGCTCTGTATTCCAGATGCCGTGGTGGTCGAAGCCTCGTGTTTGCCAGCGTTCTAAGAAATTTTCCCGTTGCTCTGGAGAACAAACAAAAGTGATGTGGTCGATTTTCTCTACCGCACTGGAGCTTTGGCAGAGATTCACGATGCGGCGAAGATCTGGCGTGATGTCCATATCTACACCAATGCGGCGGATGGTGGATGATAAAGGGGTGCTTAGCGAGTGCATGATGGTTGCCCTTGATTGCAGTTCAATTTGCGCATGAACTTTCGTAATGGATGTTCAAGCGGTGTGGTCAGTGGGTATTCGCGCTTGCGTCCTTCGAACTGACGAAATCAATGCGGTTTTTTAAAAATGGTGGATTTTGTTCCCAGGCGGGGCAAAAAGTCTAGGGAGGATAGTGGGTTACTGAGCTACTTGGGGGAGCAGGGAATGGCTTAATCCCTTACGTCTGGTTCAAAGAATGACCAAAGTATTTCGGGGAACTTTTCTTTCATGGCTGCCTCGCAGCGGTTGATGGCTTCCGCCACCGCTTCGGATGACTCCAGTGGTTTCATTTTGGCCTTGGTTGCTACCATCATATCGTTGCCCAGTTGCATAGTGAGCAGGTTGAATACTTTTTCGACTTCTTCTCGGCTCTCAATGAATTCTCGAATTTCTTTTTCGATATGAGGCTCGGCACTCTGGCCAATCAGAAGGGCCATGACCTCTTTGGCAATAAAAAATGCCACGATGACCAAGAGTACACCGATGCCAATACTGCCAATGGCATCCCAGATGGGGTTACCGGTGACCATGGCCAGGGACACAGCAATAAGCGCGAAGGTTAAGCCGCAAAGTGCAGCGGCATCTTCTCCTAGAATGACAATCAACTCGCTTCGGCGGCTTTCTCGAAACCAGGTCCAAAGTGAGCGGTCACCCCGGACTTTATTCACTTCGCGGATGCAGCCGGCCAACGCGCCGCCTTCTACAATCATGCCGAAGATCAAGACGCCAATGGCAATCCAGGGTTTATTCAGAGGTTCCGTGGCACTGAGCTTGTGAATACCTTCGTAGATGGAAAATAAACCGCCCATGCTAAAGAGCATGAGAGCCACAATGAAGGACCAAAAGTAGATGGCTCGGCCGTAGCCTAGGGGGTGATCGGGGCTGGGAGCTTTTTTGGAGTGCTTAAGTCCGTAGAGCAAAAGCCCTTGATTGCCGCAATCGGCCAAGGAATGAATGGCTTCAGCCAGCATCGAACCTGAAGATGTAATGAAAGCTGCGACACCTTTAGCCACCGCGATGGCAAAATTGGCTCCAAGAGCGAGGAAAATGGACTTGGTTGCATTGGGGCCGGCCATGGGTATCTCCTGCTATCGATGAGCCCTGGTTTTTAACCAATATTGGACGGTTTGGCTATAGATCATGGCATTGCTTGCGCTATGATAAAGTCGCCGATAACCTGCCGTATCTCTTTCATCTGGGGGTCTGATGACACGCTTTAACTCGGTATTAGCCGCTATTTTGTCTCTAAGTTTTGCTTTTGCTTCTCTCGCTTATGCGCCGAGCGCCCAGGCATTTTGTGGATTCTATGTTGCGGGCGGTGAAAGCAGTTTGTTTAACGATGCAACCCAAGCCGTCTTGATGCGGGTTGGTCAACGAACTGTTCTGTCTATGCAAAACAATTATCAAGGGCCGCCAGAGAACTTTGCCATGGTGGTACCGGTGCCAGTTGTTTTGGAGCAAGACAACGTTAAGACTTTGTCAGCTGAATTGTTCGCCAAAATAGACACGCTCTCAGCACCGCGCTTGGTGGAGTACTGGGAGATGGATCCATGTTTGAGCGGTTATTATTACGATGACGTCATGGACAGTGCTCCCAACGCCGAAGAAGGTGGAATGGGCGGCGGAGATGGAGGCGTGACCGTCGAAGCTGAATTTACCGTTGGTGAATACGATATTGTTATTTTGAGTACGAACGACTCGACTGCACTCGAGGGCTGGCTTACGGATAATGAGTACAGCATTCCAGACGGAGCGGCGCCTTATTTAGACCCTTATGTGCAAAGTGGCATGTATTTCTTTGTGGCTCGGGTGAACAGCGAAGAAGTGACCATGAACAATGGCAACGCGGTTCTTTCTCCGCTTCGCTTTTACTACGACTCAGAAGAGTTCAGCCTTCCGGTTCGACTTGGTTTGATCAACTCACAGGGCGACCAGGATTTGATTGTTTATACGCTCGGCTTGGGTCAGCGTTACGAAGTAGCCAATCGAACCAATGTAACCATTCCTACAAACATTGAAGTGGTGGATGAGGTACGCAACGATTTTGGCAATTTCTACCGCACACTTTTTGACGAGACCATTGCTCTGAATCCAGGGGCTGCGGTGACGGAGTATTCTTGGGATGCTTCCACTTGCGACCCATGCCCTGGTCCCACTTTGAATGGGGAAGATATGGCCACGCTCGGTGCAGACGTGATGGATGTTGAGCCTTGGGCAAATTGGGTGCTCACTCGGATGCACCTGCGTTATAGCTCGGATACTTTGGGAGATGATTTGGTCTTCAGTGAAGCGGCGCCGATTGTTGGTGGACGCGAGCGCTACAACAACAACGAAATTGAAGTGGGCTCTACGCCCTCGAGTTATAACAATTTTCAAGGCCGATACATCATTCGCCACCCTTGGACCGAACCGGTAACTTGTGAAGATCCGGTTTATGGGCGTTGGGGTGGACCCAATGGTGAAGATTTTCCAGGTGCACCGCAAGGAGCAACAAGTCCGAATACTTCTGGTGACTCAGCCGCCTCAGAAGCAGGTGGTGGAGGCGATACCTCTTTGCCATCGGATGATATTGCTGACTTGGTTGCGCAAGACATTCCTGAAATCAATGTAGAAGCCAGTGGTCGATTCACAGGCGAGGGCGATGGTACCTCGTCAGATTCTCAAGGCGGCTGCGGTTGCCAAGCCACAGATCCCGTAAGTCTTGCTCTATTCGCGATGTTTGGCGTTTGGGTATCTTTGCGACGACGCTTTCGGGGCGCATCAATCGAATAATTAGTTTGAACTTTTAGAAGATGGAGAAAACCTATGTCAGCACCTATTGGATCCAATCCGAATCCGGTCACGGTTCCTGTCAACTCGCCGGATATGCCGGCCGATGCTCAGGCACCGGCCCAGGCGGCACCAACTGCGCCAGGCGGGCCTGTGGATGGCTATGAAAGCATCACGCCTCCGATTGATCAGGTTTTACAAAACTTAGGCTTACAGGCTGCAGGCCAGGGCTCGATGCCCAACCTAACCCAAGCTCAGTTGGCCCAGCTTTCCAGTATTGCTGGCGCATTAACCACGGCCTCCAGTGATCAGTTGCAAACAGACTTTGCCGCGATGATTCAAAGTGGTCCGACCATTCAATACGAAGATGTGAATGCGTTGGTTCAGCAGGTACTGCGTGAAGCGTATGGACAGAACACCGAAGATTTACGGATGTATGCGGAAAAGGTGAAGCACTTCAATGCGCAGAAGGAAATGGTGCGGGACCACTTGAGCGATTTGCGTAAGTTTAACACTGGCGCGCGTGAGTATGGGGTGTCCATTGGCATCACTGATTTTGACGATACCAGTACTTGGTCGGCAGAGCAGGTGGGGCAAATGAATTCATATTTTGCCTCGAACTCTACCAATGGCGTTGCGGCCGCGGCATATACCATGGCCCACGACCAATCCGTTGAGCAATGTGTGGACAGAGCACAAAACTTAATCAACGGTGCCTATGGTTGTGACTTACCACCAGAGATTACCGCGGAGCTTACCAAGGCTTTGGAATCGAAAGACCCTCAGCAAATTCATGGTGCGCTGACATTGGTTGCAAGTTATCTGAGTTATCTTGGAGACTGCAGCGTGAAGGATGGTCAGTTTGGAGCGGGGCAGGGATACGACGATGTTCATAACATCACGGATGTGCCTACCTATGAAGATTACCAGCACTACATGACCGGTGATGAAAATGCTGTTGCGCGAACCAACTTGGCTTCTGGTGACGTGGAAATCATCGAGGCGGCTTTTGGTGTTGATCTCGGCATTTCAGGCAGTTCCAGTGTGCAGGATGTGGTGAATGCGGCCATGAATCCCGTCAATGATAAATGGGCCCATGAGATTCTGCATGACAGCAATAAGAGTTCTGCGGAAATCAACGCTGACTTAGCCACCAATGGTCCAACCGGGGATATG
>CAZZDT010000072.1:0-9544 GCA_964652435.1 uncultured Bdellovibrionales bacterium | reverse complement strand
AAGACTTTCTTTAAATCTTTCTCCACTGCATCAACATTTTTGCCTCGGCTTAAGCCCCAACGCCTGGCCAGTCGAAAAATGTGGGTATCCACAGGGAAAGCCGGCATCCCAAAGGCTTGTGTCATCACCACTGAAGCCGTTTTGTGTCCTACGCCCGGCAAGGCCTCCATTTGCTCCAATGTGTTCGGCACCACACCATCGTACTCTTCCACGAGAATCTCTGAGAGCTTCAAGATGTTCTTGGCTTTGGTCGGCGCTAAACCACAAGACCGAATGGCCTCTAAAATCTTCTCGACCGGTAACTTAGCCATATCTTTAGCATTGTCCGCCAACTCAAAGAGCCCTGGCGTCACCATATTCACCCGCTCATCGGTGCATTGGGCCGATAAAAGCACCGCAACCAAGAGCGTGTAGGCGTCTTTATGGTCCAAGGGAATGGGTGGACTGGCAAAATGCTCATCAAGAATCTGACTTATTTTTTCAACTTTTTCCGCTTTTCGCATGACTCCCTCACTACCGAGGGAACCGCTTGGCTGCAAGTCCCCGATCAATTGACGGTTATGATGATGTCACAATGCGTTATCTATAAGCTTCCATTCTGCGCCGAATGTGCTAGGGGCCACAGTTCCAGTTAACCAAGCCGCCATCGGACGAGGGGTCCAAGACATAAGGCGGCCGAATCAGGAGAAGTATCCATGAGCCAAAAGACAGTCGTTCTTGCCTACTCAGGCGGTTTAGACACCAGTTGCATCCTCAAATGGTTAAAGCTCAAAGACTTCCGCGTGATCGCATACATTGCGGACGTGGGTCAGGAAGAAGACTTCGAACAGGTTCGCCGTAACGCGGAAATGACCGGTGCAGATGAAGTTGTTGTCGTCGATTGCAAAGAAGATTTTGTTAAAGACTACATCTTCCCAAGCATCGCTGGTAACGCGGTTTATGAAAACCGCTACCTATTGGGAACCTCGTTGGCCCGTCCCATCATTGCCAAGCGCCAAATCGAAATCGCACGTGAATACAATGCCGGCTACGTAAGCCACGGTGCCACGGGCAAAGGCAACGACCAAGTCCGCTTTGAGCTGGCTTACGCTGCACTGGCTCCAGACATCAAGGTCTACGCTCCGTGGAAGGATCAGGAATTTCTGGAGAAGTTTCAGGGACGTGTCGACCTCATCAACTTTGCCAAGGAGCAGGGAATCGACATTCCTGTTACCCTGAAGAAGCCATACAGCACCGACGAAAACCTCATGCATAAGAGCTATGAGTCAGGGATGCTTGAGGATCCAATGGCACCCGGCGATCCAGAGATATTTACCGTTTGTGCCAACCCTCAAGACGCGCCAGACGAGACTGAAATCATCGAAATCGACTTCAAAGATGGCGTTCCTGTACGTGTGAAGAGCCAGCTTACCGGCCAAGAAGAAACCGAAGCCATGGCCTTATTTGGAATGCTCAACGACTTGGGTCGTAAGCACGGTATCGGTCGAATTGATATCGTTGAGAACCGCTTTGTCGGCATCAAGAGCCGCGGCATCTACGAAACCCCCGGAGGTACCATCTTGCATCACGCACACCGTGATATTGAAGGTATTGCCATGGACGCCGAAGTCCTTCGACTTCGCGACATGCTATCTCCTAAGTTTGCCCAAATCATCTACAACGGATTTTGGTTCAGCCCAGAGATGGACTTTTTAATGGCTGCCATTAAGAAGAGTCTTGAGCTGATCGATGGCACGGTTGTTTTGAGCCTCTACAAAGGCAACTGCATGGCCATCGCCCGTACGAGTCCAAGCTCACTCTACAATCAAGACCTGTCCAGCATGGATATCGCCGGTGGTTTTGACCAAACCGACAGCGCAGGGTTTATTCGCATCAACTCGTTGCGGCTCCAAGCTCACAGTCTCATCGTCAAGAAATCTGAATCAAATTAAGTAAGTTCAGCAATTTCACTCGGGCATTGCCCACCTATGCGGCTTGTGTGTAGTGTATCCTCGACTACTTTGGTATTCGGGGATGCCCTCGTTTATGCAAGGCTCTGGAAAAAGCGATGAGTGAAGACAACCTGGAAATTCTGTATCAAATCCGCAGCGAGCTGCCGGTACTCAGGGAACTCGAAACGCGTCGTAACGCTGGTAAGCTCACCCCCGAAGAAGAAGCCCGATGGATTCAGCTCTACGCTGGAGTTCTTCGTCTCTTTGGAACTCGGCACGGAAAGCTTCTTGAGCAACGTAAATCCATGCGGGTACCTCTGAGAATCAAAGTCAATTTCTCGGTACAAGGTGAACTATTCTACTGCATGTCCCACGACATCAGCACTCAAGGTATCGCCGTGGAATTCAACCACCGAATTCCCGAGAAAGCCGAAGTGACTATGTCCATTCACTTACGCCCCTATCGGCTCTTTGGATTGCTCAAAGGTCCTCCCATCGAAACCACCAGTGTCATTCGATGGCGCAGTGTCGAAGCAAATAGAATCGGCTTCGAATTTAAAAACTTAGCACCGAACCACAAAAAAATTATTGAAGACACGGTTTTCAAACAAATCGAACAACGCCTGCAAAAAGTAATCAAAGAAGGCAAACTCTTGGCTGCGGCTCAAGGATGAATAAATGCATCATGATGCTCCTTCTGCTGGGGCTACAGACCGCATGCGGCTACCAAGTGCTTCGAGGAGACAAGATCCTTGGACACTCCGAGCTTGCGATTGCTCCGATTCATGAGCCTACCGTCATTGGCATCAGCACTGCCCTTGCCCAACATCTGGAAACGCAATTGCTCCAACAGGGCTTAACGGTTGTGAATGACGATGCTCAAGCTCCCCTGCGGCTGCTCATTGAGCTGAAAAATCCACGAACAACAACCACCGTTATCTCAAGCATCGACGGCGGGGTTCCGGTTTACCAAGAGAGCCTCACTGTAATGGCCTCTCTGCGCGATACTGCAACCGGCGAAATTAGGTGGCGGACCCAGCTTTCCGAAACCGACCTCTTCAAGCAAGAGACCGACAGCACTGGCGATACCGCTTTGCTCACAGAAACAGGTCGGCGTAGAGCATTAGAGCGCCTAGCACGTCTTTTCGCTCTTGAGCTTTCCGGTCGGATGCTGGTAGCCAGCCTTCCAACAAACGAGGCGAACTAAAATGGCAGTGCGACGCGATTTCCAACAAGAATTAAGAAAGCCTGAGCGCATGCCTATCTATGTGCTCACCAGCCCCGATTCGTTTTTACTTTCGGAAGCCGTAGACAAACTGCGCGCTCTATCCTTAACGGCCGCTCCCGACTTCAATCGCAATGACTTTCGCGTCGGCGAATGCAAACCTAACGAGGTTATCAGTGCCGCCGGCAGCATGCCCATGATGGCACCGCTGCGCTGGGTTCACTTAAGTGACATTCATAAACTCAAAGCAAAAGACCATCCGCTTTTTCTAGAATATCTCAAGAACCCATCACCAACGACGGTGCTTTGCCTCTCCGGTGAAAAGCTCGATCTAAGAACCAAATTGGGCAAAGCCCTTTCTAAAGAAGGCTACGTTTTTCAATTTCCTGTTCTTCAGCAGGCAGAAGTGGGACGCTGGCTCAGTGGTCGCGCCAGAGAGCACGGGTATAAGATTGACCACGATGCTACTGAGTTGATCGCAAATTTTATCGGCACGGAACTGGGCATTCTCGACAATGCTCTACACCAACTCGCTACTTACGTGGGACCTGATGCAACCATCACCAGTGAAGATGTCGAAACCTGCCTGATTTCAACTCGCGTGCACATTGTCTGGGACCTAACGGACGCCATTGGCGATAGAAACCTGTCTTATGCATCTACGCTGATTCGAAACCTGATCAATGGCGGAGAAGATGGCCTGCAAATTCTCGGCGCCATGGCGTATCGGCTTCGTCTGCTCTTTAAGATCAGAGAACTGCTCGAGCGCGGCGCATCGGTTCGCGACATCAAACAAAGCGTTCCAAAGTTAGGCCGTAATCCAGAGAGACTTATTGAAGGAGCCAAGCGCTACACCGTGGCTGAATTGAGCCATGCTCTACACTGCGCAGCTGAAGCCGACATTCGACTGAAATCCACCCAGCTTAGCCAAGGCGTTATTCTGGACCGGCTGCTGGTGGACATTCACAATCAAGGGATTGCCCAGGCATGACACGCGTTATTTTATTACTGGTCTTACTTCTCAGCGTATCGTTTGGTTGCAACGAACCAGTGGACCTCCCAGAGCCAACACCCGGTGTTGGACAAATTACCGTTGTTGACCAAATAGGACCTGCAGGAAAAACCGGTTGGTGGCCCACACTGGCACTCGACAGCAGAGAACGTCCTCACCTTGCTTGGTGTGATGTATGGAATGGCGATCTCAAGTATGCCAAACGAGCCGACGACGGCACTTGGACCCCCGTAACCGTTGCGCGAGAAGGCGCCGTTGGCAAATACACAAGTCTTGCGGTGGGCCCCGATGACCGTCCCGCGATTTCCTATTACGACCAAACCATGAAGTTTCTTAAATTTGCCTTCCAAGATGCCGAAGGCAAATGGAACCATGAAAACGTAGCGTGGGGTTTAGAAGCCGGCATGGGAAGTGAACTGCGGTTTGATGCCGAAGGCCGCCCCAACCTCTTTTACTATCTCCCAAGCGGTAAACTCGTGCACGGACGCCGCTCCAAAGATGGAAACTGGACCAAGAAAGTTCTGCTAGAAGTAACGGGTGCTTTTTCCGTAAAGATCAGTCCTGTCCTAAGAGAAGACGGATTCTGGGTTTCATTCGTCAACTGGAACTTCAAAGATACAATTTTGCATTTGGCGCGGCCCGTAAACAAAGAAGCTCAAACCTATACAACCGAAATCATTGCTGAACGAAATGGTCCCGGCTGGCGTAGCCAACTCTTTTTTGAAAACAACAAGCCACAAATCCTCTATTCGCAAAACAAACGACGGCAGGTTTGGTTGGCAGAAACAACTGCCGAAGGCTGGGAACACACTCAAATCCTACACAATGTACTAACATTCTCAGGTAACCTCACCCAGCAAAAGACCTACGCCATTGCCTACGAAGATATGAGCGGTCCATCCACTGAAACCAGCGGCTTGGTCAAAATTCTTCGAGGACGCGGTACAGTGTGGAAACAAGTATCGGTAGACTTCGAAGGGCCAGGCGGTGAACATCTCTCTATGGTGACCACGAAGGACGGCAAAGCTATTGTTGCCTACTTCTCTCGTACCATTCGAGGCCTTAAGGTGTATGACGAGACCGTTAAGCCTTAGGCTTTGGGCAAAGCACTCAATGCTTTAAAAGCTCCACGCAGCTCTTCTTTTGTTGGCACTTCGTTACCAAACCGGCGTGACTCATAGAGTTTGAGAGCACTCAATAAAGCCGGCTGCGGATCACTCAAGTTTTCAATCGCTTCCCGTAAACTCAAAAAGTGCGGAACTGGTTTTCCCGAGACCCGAACAATTGCAACTTCAATGGCATACCCTAAGCGGTCCCTTCTAACCCTCAATGCTAAAATCTTATCTTGATAGCGCCATGCAATCAGGGCAGCAAATGCTAAAAACGCAAATGCGACCATCACCTTAAAGACGCCTCCAGAGAGATTGCGGGAGGTTTCTCGCACAGTTACAAAAACACCAGTAAACAAGTTGAACTGCTCGCGAAGACCGAATTCTACAACGTACTCATCCCAAGCACGGCTCATCTGCTCATACAGCTTGGTAAGCCCGGAGAGGTATCCTGGCGCTTGCAACGCCATGGGGGTAGCATCTTCAGCCCACCAGCCGGCACCTGGCTCGAACCACTCCACCCAAACATGAGCGTGCTTACCGGTAAAAACAACAACGTTTGAATCCTCGTCCCAGAGACCGCCTTGGTACCCCCCAACAACCCGACTGGGGATATTTGCTGCCCGCAATAAGGCCGCGAAAGCTGTTGCAAAATATTCACAATGGCCTCTTCGGTCATCGAATAAGAATGCAGCCAAAGGGTCAGGCTGGTCGCGGTTGGGTTGGTCTAAGGTGTAGGTAAATTCGTTCTGAAGAAAATTACGGATTGCTACAACCTTTTCAAAATCAGTCACACTCTTCTCGACCAGCTGCGCTGCCAAGCCCGATATTCGAGGGTCCAAATTCTCAGGTAGCTTGTAGAAGTGTTCAATGCCTTGAGGATAATTTTTGGCCTCTTGCTTCACACCCACCGGTCTTTGGCTCACTCGCTCAATGAGTCCTCGAATCCTATACCGAATCGGTCCCGTAGGCGTTCGATTGGAAACCAATGTACCCGCGAGGTCTAAACCTCTGATTTTTACTTTTAAGGAAGGATTGGCTTGGCCTCCATAGATAACCCGACCATCTTGAACTGGACCTAAAGTTGGTAAGACAGGAATCCCCAGGGGATGAGAGAAGACTTCGTAAACATACTCTTCGCCCACACTTGGTTTCATCGCAATCGCGCGTTCCAACTCCAGGGTTTTAAAGTTGCCTCGCTTAAATCCGGACGACAAAAGCTCATCATAAACCGGACCACGTAGATAAAGTCCTTGCTCAAACTTCGACTCAGGCAAATCGTACACCCGAGCAATCACTGCCCCACTTCCTATCTCGCCCCGTGACCGATCTTGGAGTGACACACTTCCCGGAACAGAACTGGCCCCTCGCGAAAAAAGCCCTAGGCTCCTCAGTCCCATTCTGGGAAAAGTCACAAATAAGATACCCGTTGAAAAAACAATAAAAATCGAGAGCATTGCAACAATCGTCAGAAAACGCCCGGTGATGATATCGCGGCGCCCCAAGGTAACTTCTTCGCTCACCCCACCTAAACGCTGTGCTTCCATTCCTGCACCCACCACCAACTGCCGGGTCACCAAAGCCCAGACCATGGCAACAGCGTAACCAAGACTTACCAGTCCATAGCTCACTTCGGTGTGCAAAACAGAACCTGAAAACATCAGTAGAAGAGTAAGCAGAAGCAGCTGACCGTCATGTTTGAGATTCGCCGCAGTGATCAATCGGGCCATGGTGATGACGAGCAACGCGACACCTGCCGCCAATACCGCGGCCTCAATGCCCAGTTGCCCTAACAATGAGCCCGCCCATGCCAAGCCCGCCACACCCAGGCCCGTTCCCACCCAGGCTGGGACATGTTTGCGATCTAAACGCAGGGGCACCATACCGATGATAACCAGGACCGAAAGCCATAACTGCGGCGGCATCTCACCACCTAAGAGCACGCTTAAGACGGCCATAAGCAAAGCAGCCGCAAAACCTGCCTGATACCAAGCCCATAAACTCACGACTGCACCGCCTCAACCGTATCGAAAGAAACAAATGCTGCTCCCGAATCAAGAGCGGGTGCTCGATGGCCCAGAACAAGATGGGCAGTATCAGCACTAAGCCGGTAAGCGGGTAAAGACGCTTCCCACTCCAACGACGCACAAGCCATGACAAACAAAGTGGCCTGTCGAGGCCCTGAAGCTGGAGCTATAAATACCCCCGGCGCCAAAATCCCTACACTCATCCCGCGCTCCAAAAGACTTTCCGCCACACTGCAAAACAAAGCTAAGTCGTTTTCAAGTGCCTGAGCATCCGCACCCGCCGTATCCAATTGCAGAAGCACTTTGTTTCCCGCCATAGCCTCGTGTTCCCGAACCAAGGGTTTGCCTCTTCGGGCCGACGTGCGCCAATGAATCCCTCGGGGATCTTCACCTTCTCGAAAATCACGCAGAGAAAAAAACTCTTCACCATTTCCCGGTGAACCGGCAGGAGCATAACCCAAACGGGTATAAATGCTGGTCGTTAAATCGTTCACGGGTAAGCGCGCCGGTCCCACCCAAAAAGAATGGTTTTGCTTTTTCTCAAACCGGCGAATCTTTTCAAAAAAACCAAAAGGGTAAGCGGTGCGGGCTTCAACATATTGAATTTTATAAAGCCCTCTTGCCTCGGGAATGAAGCGCGCATGAAGGTCCAATTCAGACAAGGCCTCGACCCTTAAGCGAAATGGTCCATGAATCAAAGATTCTGTTTCAGCTTGCTGAACACGTACGGAATATCGAGTAGCAAAGGCAGGGCTTTGAGAAGACTCATTTTTCAGTTCAAGTCCCAAAGAAACAGTTTCTTTTACCCGCCCAAGATCTGGAGGAATGACTTTCAATCTTAAAATTCTCAAAGTGGATTCGCTTAAAACCCCAGATATAACAATGGCCGCCAACACCATGCCCCAGCCAAGAAACAATAAGTTGTTACCGGTGTTGATGGCAGCAAAGCCGGAGGCCAAAGCAATCATCAAAATCACTCGACCATCTCGTTGAACCTTTAATTGACGCGGCGAACGGTCCCAGAAAGTCTGCCAACGCCTGCGCATCGCACTCATTAGCGCGGAACCGCAACCTGTCCGAGAATTTCATCCAGAAGTGCTCGAGCGGCTCGCTCTTTACTCGATGCAGCACCGGCCAAAACCAAACGGTGACCCAAGACCGCGGGCAAAAGAACCTTGATGTCGTCAGGCAAAACATAGTCACGCTCATTCAACCAAGCCCGGGCACGAGCAATAGCCACCAAAGCAATCGCGCAACGAGGCGACGCTCCCAGCAGTACATCCGCATGAGTTCGGGTGGCTTCAACAATCTCCAGTGTATAGTCGGCAACTTCCGGCGATAACGTGATCGAATCCGTTAGCTCCTGCGCCAAGCTAAGTTCTTGTGGCTCTAAACATGGCTCCAGATCTTCTAACCGTTTTTGGGGTGCACCCGGCGCAAATAGAAGTTCCCTTTCAGCCTCTCGCCCTGGGTAACCTAAATTCAAACTGATCATAAATCGGTCGAGCTGGCTTTCTGGAAGCGGATAAGCCCCATGGTGCTCTACGGGGTTTTGGGTCGCAATCACCGTAAACACATCCGCCAACTCATGTCGGGTGTCGTCCAGCGTCACCGCTCGCTCAGCCATAGCCTCCAAAAGAGCAGATTGAGTGCGGGGTGAAGCTCGATTGATCTCATCGGCCAAAACCACCTGATTCATGATAGGGCCAGGACGAAAAACAAGCTCTCCAGAGGCGGGGTCTAATACCTGAATCCCCAACACATCACCGGGCAACATATCGGAGGTGAACTGAATTCTCGCGAATGAATGCCCCAAGACCCGCGCAACTGCCCGGGCCAACGTGGTTTTTCCCACACCCGGCACATCCTCCAGCAAGACGTGTCCACGAGCCAAAATGGCCGCGAAAACCAGTTCAATTGCCGCCGGTTGGCCACGAACCACTGATCCCACGCGCTCCATGGCACCTTTGAGTGCCTCCCGTAGCTGCGCCGCGTTCTTCGTCGTTAATTTTTTTACAGGAGCTTGATGCTGCATGCCCACCACCTATTTTGACTTGGTCACTTCTATGCTACCCAAGAACCCAACTTGCAGACCACAAAATTTCAGGATCATAAGGCTAAGTGATGTCGAATAAGGGTAAATTGTTTCTAATTGACGGCAGCGCGTACATTTTTCGTGCTTACTACGGGATTCGCCCCCTCTCCACGAGCACTGGCGTGCCCACCAATGCGGTGGTCGG
>CAZZDT010000071.1:0-9591 GCA_964652435.1 uncultured Bdellovibrionales bacterium | reverse complement strand
TGCACGATATTGTTCAGCTTTCGCTGGCGCATCCGCAGGTTTTGCATCCGTTGCCGGTCCATCTGCCTGGCACCCCATCATCAAGCTGAAAGCACAACCAAGTGCCAACCAATTCGCATATCTCTTCATCGATTTTTCCCCTAACCGAGTCATCTTTAATCCCCGAAAGACTGTCTTACCGGTCAAAAATGACTTCCAGAACTAAGCGGTGAGCAAAAGGCCCCCCGTACGACATCAGAGAGATAGAACGTTCCTAAGACAGGGTCAACACAGTGCGTCGTTTTCGTCTATAAAATCCTTATTATTATCCAGCACTTACATAAGCGCAGATCTAACCACCTGGAATATCGAAAGCTATTTAAAGCCAAGCCTCCGAAGTTATTTTAGATTTTGGTTCGTGGGTTAGTTTGCAGTAAATTAAAATGGCATGAGCTTCGATCCAAATGACAGCGTCGAATACGATGGAGACTTCGGAATCGACCCCGTTTTGATTGCCATGGGCTACGACGTGGTCCAGGCGTTCACTGCTGCGCTCAAAACCCGTAAGCTCTTTGGTCTGGAACACCAAAATACCCAAAAATCCACCGACAACTTCATCCAGCGCATGACCGCCTTGGCCAATAAAGCCGGCCAGACCAAGCTCAATATCCAGCCTGGTGGTTTGCTTATGTTTAACGAGCCCATTCTCACCGTACAAAAACCGCAAGACAGCCCACTCTTTCCATTGCTGCTCGATGGTATTGGGGGACTCTCTTTTAGTGCCGGGATTCTAAGAGAAGAATTGCTCACCTTGATCGAAACTGTTTCCGCTGAATTTGAAGACGATACTGAAGACAGTGTTGGCACCATCTTATGGGAAGCCAACCTACCCCATATTGAATTGCTCAAACTTCCAGCCTTGGGCTCTGGCTTTGGTGAATCCAACGATACGTTTGTAGAAGAGTTCGATGACCTGGTGGCCACCGCCATCGCAGAAGCCATTGATGCCGATGAAGATGTATCCCAATGGTCAGGGGCGGTACGACTCGACAACCTGAGTGCATCGCAGGCCATGGAGCTTCATGACCTCTCCAGTCCAGACGAGGCGGCATCGCGGTCGGATATTACGCTGCAAACAACTTCAGCGGTGGTGCGATTTCGTGAATCCATCAATGACCCGGTGGAAAATATCCCGGTGCTCTACGCCCAGGCTGCTCTTCAAGCCGTGGCCAAGACCAATTCTAACAGTGAAATATTGGCAGCGCGCGACGGGCTGGTATCCATCATGCTCGACATGATTGCAGATGGTAAACCACAACAAGCAGTGGTTCTGGCTAAACACAGCTTGAAGCTTTTACAAAGAGTCGAAGAAACTCAACTGATGGATCCAAGTCGGTCAGCGGAAGCCTCCGCAGCATTTCGCCAGGGCCTGCAATACGCCGAAAACCACGTTGAAAGCCTCAAAGCTCTCTGGCCATGGTTACCCGATCAAGCCCAACTTCTGATGGTACAAGACGCAATCACCGATTCCGACACCAAAACCTTAAGACGACTTCGGGTGGTTGCCACAAAGGTTGGTCCCCAGACGGCTCGCTTTCTTAAATATCAAACCAATCGAGTCTCACAGGAACTGGCCGGTGAATTGATGCTACTCTCCGCACACGTTCTGGGAGCTGATTCTGTCGAGGCGCTCCATCAAGGTTTGAATCACCGCGATGATAAAGTTCGAATCATGGCTTTTCGGATGCTTGTGAAAATCAATATTAAGGATGCAGCCCTCCAAGCCAGACGATTACTCAACGACCCTGAACGCCTGGTAAGAAAAGACGCGCTGACCATCATTCAAAAGGTAAAAGACTCCGGTGCTATTTTCGCGTTGCGACAAGCTTTGGAAAGTGACGCCTTTAAAGTTCTTACCCAACCTGAAAAGCGCGAGTTTTTTGTATGCATCGGCTATGTAAATCCAGCCGAAGGCTTGCCGCTGGTTCGAAATGCGGCCGCTAAATCAGATGTTTTGGCGCGGGCCACCATTCGAGAAACAAGAACCGCTGCCATTGAAGCCCTTGGAATGCTCAAGGACCGCGGCGCCAAACATCTCTTGAATGATATCGCAAGTGGGATGACAACTTCTGGCCCGGCGAAAACCGCGGCCCAGGAGGCATTGAGAAAACTATGATTGGCCAAAAAGAAAGCGCGTCGGTTACTCAGTTCTCCAGAGATATGGCGCGGTCCTATCTCGTCCTGATCAAAACAGGATTGCTTCATGACCTTGAAAACAAAGCACTTGAGCAACCGACAAGCAGATTGGTGAACGCAGTCAATTGCCTCTTAAGCATCACCAAAAAAGCAAAACTTCAAATCATTGGGGACCTTGTTTACATCAACGAAGCTCCCCTGCCCATGGATGACCTTCTCTTTGAGCAAGTTCGCAAAATGGACAAGCTCACCTCCGCATTGAAGATTCGTGAGATCAGTTTTTCCGAAGCGGTTGAAGATGCGGACATCATGGAAATGGTTGAGCACATTAAGATTGCCTCAACCCGGCCCGATGGCAGTGAGTACATTCAAGGTCTCGACCTCAAAAAAATCCTGCTCACAGACTGCGATCAAGAACGGCGCGAATTGCCTCAAAAGCAACAATCGCTGCACGCCTATATCGTCGCCCTACTCACGGTCAAAGAACTTGTGAGCCGAATCGAGGATGACAAACCGTCCCGACTCGCCCCTGTAAAACGTGCCATGCAACACTTGGTCTCCATGACCTATGTGAGTCCTGCTTTGATGCTGGGGCTTATTCGTCTGCCAAGGTATAAAAACCGACTCTTCTCCCACTTGTTAAACACCGCGGTGATTTCCATTATTCTTTGTGAAAAAATGCAGGCCGATAAAAACGTGGCCGCCAACATTGCTTTCACCGCTACGCTTCACAATCTCGACTGGCAGAACACCGGTGATAAATTCGCTACCATTCGCGAGCTTCTACGGATTTATAAGGGCGATAGGCACGGCCAAGAGCGTATTGCCATTCTTAATGAACTTGGGAAACTCGATGCACCACCGGCCGCTCGTCTGATTACCGTAGCCGCTGAGTATGAACGGCTAACTTCCGTTGGTGAGGATGGAACACCCATTGCACCTGACGAAGCCTTACGCCGATTAGAAGCTGGAGCCTCCAAACAATATGACCCGGCTGTGGTACAACTTCTCGCGACGGCGGTGGGCGTTTATCCCGTTGGCTCAGCGGTAGAAATGACCGACGGAAGCTTTGGCGTTGTCATCGAATTGCCCGATGATGGACGTCCCACCAACCTCCCCATCGTTAAGCAACTGAAACTATCCGATGGTCGGTCCGCTGGCCCCAAGACCATCGACTTGTTTCATTCTAAAGGTATGGAAATCTTACGAAGTGTACGCCCAGAGAATATGAACTTTAATGTCACATCGGTCTTTTTAGCTTGAGCCGCCGCTTACTTTTTTCAACCAAGCATGATTCATAGCCACGCCTTCTCGCCAACGGATGGACCGAGCTGTTTGTAGGGATTCCTCAAAACCCTTCCGCGCAAGATTGGCATCACCGCGGCGAGCATAAATATGTGCGGTATTATGTTGTGCCTTTGAAACCGTCAGTAAATCACCAACAGACCGAGAGACATCCAGGCCAATGCTTAAGCGTTCCAGAGCGCTGTCATACTGTTCTCGACTTTGGAGAACAGCCGCTTCATTGACCAATGCACGGCCCTCTTCCATACGATTGTTGATTTTACGAGCTGCTTCTTGTTGCTGCCTAAAGGTCGCTTGCGCTTTTTCAAATTGAGATGCTCGAAACAGTATTCGCCCGAGACTGCCTAAATGGCCCACGGCTTGGTTTCTGCTCTGTTGATTATTGACCCGACCCGATAACTCTAAAGCTGTTGATAAATACTTAATAGCGGCATCAACGCGACCATCACGCTCAGCAACCTCGGCTGCTTGTGCCAATAAATCTGAAAGCAATGAGCCATCTCGAAGCTCTCTGGCCTTGGCCAAGGCATCATTGAGAATTGGACCCGCTTCTTGAAACAAATTCTGAGAAATCATCAGCTGAACACGTTGCGCCGTAACTTGAACATTAAGTCTGGGGTCGCCAACGGATTTTGCCGCATCTTCAGCTTTTTGAATCAGATTTTCTACATCCCCTACTTTTCCGCTTTCTAAAAGCATAGGAATCAAAGCAAGAACATCTTCCACAAAACGAGTTTCTTCTCCCGGCAAGTCGAGAGCCAATGCACAGGCTTTGCGATAGCAAAGAACGAGGCGATGTCTTTCCTTACGCTCGGCGTAAAGTCCTGTTCCCTCGCGGTACTTCTCGAGAGCTTCAGACTTATCACCGGCTTTTTCAAAGTGTTCCGCCACGATGTCTGGGTCTACACCCTTCTGAGCGAGAACCAGAGCGGCTTGCCGGTGCACCGTGGAACGATGACCACGGCTCAATCGAGCATAAGCAACTTCTGCTTCAAGTTTCGAAGAGAACCGAACCCTGGCGGAAGTAGGGTCGCGAACCAACATACCCCGGTGAACCAATTCGTTTGTTAAGGCTGGAGTCGGCACAATGGCCTGCGCTACTTTCTCCAACACATCGGGATCAACCAGACTGCCTAAGGCCGCCGTAACACCAAGGCTTGCTCTGACATTCTTCGGCACCGCATCGAGCCACGCCTCATAGACAGGACGCAGTCGGCTGCCATCACCGGATGTTTCAAACTGCGAATCTTCCTTAATTAAGCCTTCTTTCGCAGCATGTGCCAAATGGACAACGGCAGCGGGTACTCCTCCGGCTACACGCATGAGCTGGGCAGGAATGGCATTATCCGTATCAATGCTGTTGGCCAACTTATAACAATCGTCCAAAAGCAAAGCAGGAATATCAATTCGGCTCATGCCTTGCGGCGTGGTACGCAGAGGCCTTGATGTCATCAGGACCAATGAGCCCACCCGAGTTGCATCCTCGATGATACCCTGGCTGGTAGCTCGTAGCAGTGAATCCCCGCTGTCGATGTCATCAATTAAAATACCCAGCGGCTCTTTTTTAACCAGTTCTTCTACACATTCGCGAAGTGCAACCAGTGCTCCACGCACCAATTCATCTGGTCCCAAATCAATGTATCCATCAGCCAATTCACCAAGTGCCCATTGGACAATATGCTGATGCTCACGTTTAAAGTTCTCTTGGCCCAGATCTCGAAACAGTTTTCTCAGAGCATCTCGGCTGCGGGCGGACACAAAGATCCACTTCATATTCGGGCGTGCATTTCGAAGCTCTCGCAGACATCGCGTTTTGCCCATACCACTGGTTCCGCACATCAATGCGGCCAAACCTTTTCGGTTTTGAGCATCATCGGCAAAACCCACCAAGCGGTGCATCAACTCATCACGACCCACCAGCGGCCAATCTTCCTCTTGAATCGGATTAGGAGCAGTGGTTGCAGTTTCATCGACCTTATCTAAATCCACACGCATATCGAGTTCGAACATGCGAATCGGTTTACGTTCACCTTTATAGCGATAAGGAGCAATGGCGCGTAAACCTGGAATATTAGCGTTACGGCCCCCATCTTCAGTGATCAAGATTTGACCGGCTGGAGCGGCCAAAGCGAGGCGCTCTGCCAAGTCGACAACAGCACAGCTTTGCAGAGAGCCACCACGGACCTCAACAATACCGCCATGAATCGCAATGCTGGCGTAAGGTATGACGGACGTTAGATGTCGACAGGCTCGAATGGCTTTTTCACCTTCGTCGCCGTGAATACCGTCTAAGCCAAAGGCAACCTTTAATCTCAATTCACCGGCACGCTCCGGACGGACATCGTATTCCATCAACGCATCAGATGCCTTACCCACGCAGGATAAAATCGCTTCGGGGCTGTCGGGTATATCCTCGGACACCAAGTCAATAACCGCAACAACTGCTTCACGGCTTTCCGTTCCTCCATCAACCGCTAAGATACCCGCAGTATCACCGATGAGGTCATTGATGGTCCCGAACGCACCGGTGTCGACACCCGATGTATTATTGGACCCTAGTATTCGGTCTAGGGAACGTTTGAACTCTTTAACGGAAGGTAGGCGCTCTTCGAGTTTTTTCTCCATGGCCCAAAGCGCAATGCGCTCTAGCTCAGGATTGATCGCATCACTGCGTGAACGACGGGACGGAGGAACCGGTTTTTCCATGGTATGCTTCACCATCAAAGCGGCGACCGAGTCACCTTCAAACGGCAAAACACCGGCCAGCATATAATAAAGCAACACTCCCAAGGCATAGACATCCGTTTGAGGACTGATCGCCTGACCCCGGCATTGCTCCGGTGCCATGTATTTCGGAGTTCCCAAAGCCCAACCAGCTTGAGTGATTTCTGTTTGTCCCTCACCTGGCTCGGCAAATTTAGCCAAACCAAAATCCAAGAGTTTCACAAAATCTTTTTCAGTTGGCAGATCCAAAACCATGATGTTGTCAGGCTTTAAATCGCGGTGAACAATCCCGAGCTTATGGCCGGCAGCCAACACATCACAGAGCTGGGTAAAAATGCGAATGATACGACTGTCTTCAAATGGAAATTCGCTCTTGATGATTTTGCTCAATGGCCGACCATCAATGTATTCCATGGCAATAAAGGGCGCGCCTTCATCCTCACCTGGCTTTGGCGTAGCATTATCAAAATCGTAAATTTGAACCGCGTTTGGATGCCAAATCTTAGAAGACATCTCGGCTTCACGCCGAAATCGTTTGGAGTTGGCGGGGTCGCTTAGAACATCTTTATTCAAGAGCTTGAGTACGCATACTCGATTCAAAGGTTGCTGGCTGGCAAGGTAAACCGTACCCATCCCGCCAATGCCCAGCTTACGCTCAATTTGATACTTATTGTTGAAAAGACTACCGATTAAATTATCCGCTTTGGCCACAGCCACCGGCTCTCCACAATTGACACAGGTATCCGCATTCAGAGGATTCTGAGTCTTGCATATGGCACAAACAATAATTGTACTTTCCACAGAACTGCCATTTCCAATGCGGTAAAACCGGGAATCGAAGTCTTCCTTAAAATCATCGGTCAAGAAACGACGGCGATCAAGCTAGAGCACGGCATCAAGCCGATGCAGCCGCAACACTTTATAATTATTGGACTTTATTGTTGACCGGACGGATAAGTCCACCCTCGGCTCAAGAGCTGGTCATACGCAGTCGAAATCCTGGATGGATTGCCCACAAAGGCATCGCCCCTAGAGCTTGGTGATAACCTCGGTTGGTTCTAGCAACCATTCAAAATTATCTATCAGGACCAATGAATCGAGAGCCGAGTCTCCTGTGTCCCAAATGTAGAAATCCAGCCAGATAATCTCTCCGGGAACGACCGGTGCAGAAGTGGTCAACCACGCGGTTGCCCCTGAGTTACCCGAATCCGGATCGTACGCCAAAACGTCCCCTGGACCATCCGGGCAAGCGCCCAGCGAAGTCTCACAAAGATTGGTTGATGGATTACAAGTTAAGGCATCCACGCAACCATCCAGTGGGTTTACATCGGGGCCATTCATCATGTTTGACTCCGGCCCATTGCAAGAAAGAGCTTCGCACGAGGTAAAGAATGCATTGTTTACGCTCACCGGATTACCCGCCGCATCAAACGAAATATTGTAATCGTCTGGAATATCGGGGTGCTGGCTGGACAAGAGAACTAAGAAAAAGTCGTTGAACTGCGTGCACAGATAAATAGGGTACTCGTGGCTAAAAAATCGAAATTGAAACTGCAGACCCTGAGCATTGGTCGGCACCCGAACCCGCAACCGCAGCAATGCTGAATCGTACACATCGGGTGTACCTGGCTCACAATTTGGATTGGAAGCTAACTGGCCACCATTGGCATTTAGATAAACCTGCGGGACGCGAACATTACCTGAGTTCGAGGTCACACTTCGGTTGCCGGTGTAGCCTGGGTCATTCACGCCTCGGGCTTCACCTGAACTCATAACCGCCATGGTCGCGTTCTCAACCGCGGGAACAACCGAGCCTAACTGTTCCAGCACACCCACCTGAAGCGCTCCCGGCGCCCCTTGTCCGTTAGCTCGAAGCAGTTGTGCACTTAAAACGCCCCATCGCTCTTCTTCATCATCGGTGAACTGACAAAGGTCCATGGCTTCCACAAGATTTTGGGCGGTGATGCCGGAAATCATGGTGGCTGGGCTACAATCTGTTGGCAAAGGGTTATCGACAATTCCATCACAATCATCATCGAGTTCATTCCCGGGATAATCGTAAGCGCCAGGATTCACCAAAGCAGGTTCGTCTGCACAACGCTCTTCAATGCTATCGCAGCAGTCACCATCGCAGCGGCCGTAACCATCGCCGTCTGCGTCTTCATCTTCATCAACCTCGCCGTCACAATCTTCATCTGTGTTGTTAGGCTCGCAGTTTTCAAGTTCTGGTAAAACCTGGCCATCGCATGGACCCCACTCAGTTCCCAAGCAGGTTTGCGTGCCCCCTCGGCACCGGCCAACATTCGCGGTAGAGGTCGGCCCGTCGTAACAATCCCGGGTGATACCAAATTCACAAGCGCAACTGCCTTCGGTTTCACACCCATTTTCGGCATTACCATCGCAGTCACCAAACCCGGGAGCACATTCGCATGCACCATCGCTGCAAGAGGCGTTTTCTCCGCAATTTAAGTCGTCGCAGGCACCAATCTGAGGTTGTCCGGTCGAATCACTGCAGCCGACAGGTCCCAATGCCCACAAAAAAGAGCATACGAGTGTAAAAAACAAACCTTTATGTGAACCCCTGTTCAACATGATTCCCCCAAGTATTGTAGGACCCGGTGCCTACAAAGTGTAAAAGCCGCATACAACCGCTGCAACATTATTTGGCTCGTAACCTGCTACTCGAACCTCAACCGTGGGGCAAGACTGGCGTTCTCGGAAAGAGTGATTCTTCCCGTGCACTCTTTTCGATGGCAATCATCAACGCCAATACGATGTCTTCACGGTAAGGCCGAGCTGCTACCTGAACACCAATTGGCATTCCGGCACTTCCCACCTGTGCCTCAGCGGCCGTTTTATCAAGTCGGTCGTTTACGTTTCCACGCACTTCCTCACTGCCCTGCACACGGGTCACAGGGACCACGCCGGCGGGAAGGTTAAGGTAATTGTAACGAATCGCATAAGAGCCGCCCAAGGTGAACTGGCTGGACTGCCCATGCAAAATTGCTGGGGTTGCATGAGGCGGACAAATCACCGCGTCGAGACCCTGCTCATTCCATACATTCATGGTGCTTCTGCGAATGCGAGTACGCTCATTGGTAAGCTCCCAGAGTTCTTCCACTGGCTTCGGTCTGACATTCTTCAAAAGCTTCTGCACTTTGGTTTCGCCCATCAAGCCCATCGCCGCAGCCGCTGTTTGCCGGACGCGCTGAGGCAGCTTCACGATGGCCTTTAAAGGCTTAAGCTGTCCCATAATAGGATCACCATCCAAGGCTTTTTCGATATAGTAGCCGCCATCTGCAGATAAAGCCGCGAGATAAGTGTAAAGCAATTCCTCTACGTGCGGTGGCCGAAACGGAACGACCTCCACGCCCATGTCTTCGAGTG
>CAZZDT010000070.1:0-9632 GCA_964652435.1 uncultured Bdellovibrionales bacterium | reverse complement strand
TGAAACAAATAAATGTTTCTGGAAGGTGTACCAGTGTTTCCGAGTAGTGTTGGGAAAATTCCGGCGGGTCGGTGTGGATATCGCCGATTCTATAGTCCATCTCCGTGAGGCCCGTGGTGTTGGGATATCCTAGCCATGTGACCTGAATGGGCGCTGAACGCTGAGCAAATAGGTCAAGACGGTTGTGCGCAGTGTGGGCAGCTAAGTCTACTAGGATATGAATGTTTGCATTTTGGACAGCTTGCCTGGCCTCAGCCGTTCCCATGTGATGGATATCTATCCATTCATGGGCAAGCTCTTTAAAGGATTCGGTAATGGCATCTTCACGCTGCGTATTCGATATGCAGATGATTTCGAATCTTTCGCCATCGTGATTTTGCAAAACACTTTCGAGAAAAAAGGCGACAGAGTGCCGTCTAAAATCAGGAGAAACGTAGCCTATTCGAATTTTTTCAGGTTTGGTTTGAAGGGGAGAGGTTGTCCTATTCTTGCTAAAGCGGTTACCCCAGTGTTCATGAGCGATTTTGATTTCATCTGGCTCCGCTTGTCCATAGTTTAAGCAGAGCAAGTAATTCGAGTGAGCGATTTGAGATGAATTATCTAACTCGATGGCTTCCTGATAGCCCTGAATTGCTTGGTTTATATTTCCGAGATCTCTCTGGGCGCTTGCGCGGTTGACGAGAACATCAACGGTTCGGTCTCCCAATTCAATACTTTTATTAAGATGCACCAGCGCTTGTTCAAGTTCACCGAAGGCAATGAGGACTGAGCCCAGGTTGGCATGGGCTACGGCATAATCTGGCTTAAGTTCAAGACTCTTGTGTAGCCAATCTCGAGCTGCTGTCGCATTTTGCTGATGCAATAACATCGTTGCTAAGTTGTAGGCGAGAATATGGTTTTGAGGATTAATCTCCCAAGCGCGTTCACACAGTTCGATAGCTTCTTGCGCCTGCCCCATTTGAAAGGCTGCCAAAGCCGTTAGTTGAAGCAGTGGCGCATTATCGGGAAATTGTTTAATGGCACTGGAACCCATTCCATAAGCAAGTTCGGGTTCTCCCGCATTCAGTTGGCTGAGCGCTAAATTGTATATCTTTTCTGCATGCGGATTCATTGATGGTGTGACCGAGGCTTTCACTTGCTGTGTGGTTTTCTCAGTTGAGCATATGAAGACCAAGGGGCCGGTGCAAATTACTTGGGTGAGTGGCTTATGACCGCTTCCATGATGCGCACTATCTCTTCTTCAGTCAGAAATGGATGGACGGGAACGGAGAGAATCTGAGTTGCGTTCTGTTCACTCACGGGCAAACCACTTTTCTTTGGTTTTGGAAGGTCTTTCCAAGCGGGCTGCTGATGAACGGGTTTGGGGTAGAGCACCGCTGTATCAATACCGGCTTGGTTGAGATGATTTGCCAGAGCATCGCGCTTGGGATGTCTAATAACGAACTGATGAAATACATGTGTGGCGCGTTCATCTTGCTCGGGAAGTCGGAGATCTGGAATGTTTTTCCAGGCCTGCTTATAGCGTGTGGCAATACTTTGTCTTCGAGATGTCTCTTCATCTAACAAAGAGAGCCGGGTGGATAAAATAGCAGCTTGGAGCTCATCCATACGAGAGTTGATACCTTGCTGGTAGCTAATTTGACGTTCTCGCCAGCCATATTGGCGTAGTTCTCGCGCCTGACTTTCGATCTCTTCGCTACGAGTAACGAGCATGCCTGCATCGCCAAAAGCTCCGAGATTTTTGGTGGGGTAAAAGCTAAATGCAGCAGCGTGTCCCCAGCTTCCTATACGTTGATTGTTCCAACGCGCTCCATGGGCTTGCGCCGCATCCTCTACGACTTTGAGATTAAATTGCTCGGCCAGTTCGAGCACGTCGTTCATGGCTGCACCTTGGCCATACATATGCACTGGGATAATCGCTCGAATGGTGTATTCCGCCTTCCAATCTTCGATGACTTCTCGGGCCGATTCAATATTGATGTTCATAGTCGCTTCATCGATATCGGCAAGGATGGGTGTACAACCACAGGCTTGAATAGCGGCGATGGTGGCACCAGCAGTATTGGCTGCAGTAACGATGGCATCTCCGTGTTTGAGACCCACACTCTTTAGGGCGATGGTCAGAGCATCGGTCCCACTTGCTACTGCAATTCCGTGCGGGACTCCGAGCCAGTTGGCGAAGTTATTTTCAAACGTTTTACACTTTGCGCCTTGAATGTAGTGGCCTTGATTCAAGACTTCCTCAACCGCAGAATCGATGGCTGATTTTTGGGCTCTGTATGCCCGCCCCGGAGCTGCAATTGGAATGCGATTATCTTGGGATGTCATTTTAAACTTCCACGTAGTGCTTTAGATGATCAGAATAAAAGTCCAGGGTACGCTCTAAGGTCTGGCGGAGTTGAATTTGGGGTTGCCAGCCGGTTGTAGCGCGAAAGAGTTCGTCACTGGCATAGTAATCGCCAATATCGATGGCGGCACGTTCTTGGGGAAAGGGGCAAAGGTTGAATGTGCCTTTGCCATGGATATCAATCAGAAGTTCGGCCAGTGATTTTAATGAAATGGTTTCACTGCCTCCAAGATTGAATGCCTTTCCGTAGGTGTCCTGACAGAGTGCACTTTGCAGGAGTGCCTGAACGCAGTCGTCCACGTCTGTCAGGTCGCGCAGCTGTTGCCCGCCCCAGACCTCGAATGGTTGGCCTTCGAGGAGGCGCCGCATCCAGATACCGAGAAACGTTTGCCTGGCATCTTTGATTCGCATCCGTGGGCCAATGGTATTCGTTAAACGCAAGACACTCGACCGAAGTCCATGAACGTTGTTGTAAAGAAGATGGTATTGCTCGCCGGCTAATTTATTGATGCCATTGACATCCACTGGGCGAAGAGGGTGTTTTTCATCAACTGGAAGATATTGGGGGGTGCCATAGATTTGCCTCGTGCTTGCAAAAACTGTTCGAATGGAAGGATTGTGGTGTCGACAGGTCTCCAAGATTGAGAGCTGCGCCGTACAGTTGATTGCAAGATCTGTTTCTGGATCTTGCATCGAATCAAGATGGCTGGTTTGACCCGCTAAGTTGAAAAGAAAATCCTGGTTTCGAATGAGCTTTTGGATGGTATCCGTATTTCGCACATCGTCGACAACGACCGTAAGGTCGTCTTGATAGCCTTCGATATTACTCAAATGACCGCCATAGTTTGGCTCGAGGGAGTCAATAAGTGTGACCTTGGCATCTAGTTTTAGAAGATGGATAGCAAGTGTAGAGCCGATAAAGCCGAGCCCACCGGTGATAAGGACGTGTTTGCCCTGAAAATTGCTCAGATCCGACTTCATAGGTGTGAGCCTAGCAGAGCCTTTAGAGGAAATCATGAAAGAAAAGCGGAATAGGGCCAGATGGACCAGAGGTGGCATTGAAGAGAATTTCTGGTATTGATTCGAGACATGAGCACTTCAATTCTCATAACCGGTTCAGCGGGTATGTTGGGACGGACACTCGTCGAGCGCTTTCAGGCTCAGACAGTTTATCCGATGACTCGTCAGGACTTGGACATTACGGTTGAGCGCGATGTTTTCGAACGTTTGCAAGAGCTTAAGCCTGACGTGGTTCTACATTCTGCCGCTATGACGCAGGTTGATCTTTGTGAAAGTGAGCAGGAGCAGGCCTTCGAGGTGAACCAGAGAGGCTCCCTCAATATAGGGCGGGCCTGCCAAGCCATCGGTGCCCGCTTGATTGCTATTTCGACCGATTATGTTTTTCGAGGTGATGGTGACCGTCCTTACCGGGAGGACGATGAGACACAGCCGCAGACCATTTATGGCAAGAGTAAACTTGCTGGTGAGCATGCCGTTCTCGAGTCTTGTGATAATGCGCTGATTGCCCGGGTTGCCTGGCTTTATGGGCCGGGAGGACCAAGCTTTTTACATACCATGACACGTCTGGGGAAGATGGATGGGGAACGGCTTCAGGTTGTGCGTGACCAGATAGGCAATCCTACTTCAACGCTGGCTGTGGCGGCCCATTTAGAACATCTTATCAAAACTGATTTACGAGGTGTGGTTCATCTCACTTGCGAGGGAGAAGCTACTTGGTTTGACTTCACGAAGGCGATTTTTGAACGTCTTGGTCTAAGTCGTGAGGTAGAGCCATGTACAAGTGATGTTTACCCGAGACCGGCACCGAGACCCGCGAATTCTCGTTTGGAGAAGTCGGTACTGGCGCAGCAAGGCTTACCTGCGATGCCGAATTGGAAAGACGCCTTGCATGAATTTTTGCGGTTGTACCCGAAAGGATAGATTCGATGACTACTCTTGAAACTCAACATAGCCCCAAAAACATCCTGGTGACTGGAGGGGCAGGTTTTATCGGATCAAACCTTGTTTACCATCTCTTGGAGAGTGACGCAGAGGTTCGGGTCATCAACTTTGATAAACTCACCTATGCGGGAAATTTAAACAACTTAAAGGGTGTGGCAGAGCAGTACGGCGAGCGTTATGCATTTGTAGAAGGCGATATTTGTGATGAGAAAATTATTGATGAGACTTTAGCCCACTATTCCATTGATACAGTGATTCACTTGGCGGCCGAGAGTCATGTGGACCGCTCTATTGATGGCCCTGCAGACTTCATTCAAACAAATCTTGTTGGGACATTTATTTTGCTTCAGGCGGCACGCAAGTACTGGGGCGAGCGTGATGATGTTCGGTTTCATCATGTTTCTACGGATGAAGTGTATGGCAGTTTGGGAGACACTGGCTTGTTTCATGAAGAGACTCCATACGATCCGTCGAGTCCTTACAGCGCTTCAAAAGCCGGCTCAGATCATTTGGTAAGAGCGTGGCAACGAACCTTTGGTCTTCCGGTTACGATTTCCAACTGTTCAAACAATTATGGTGCCTATCAATTTCCCGAGAAGCTTTTGCCGGTGATGATTATCAATGCCGTTGAAGGCAAAGATTTACCCATCTATGGAGATGGAAAGAATGTTCGAGACTGGCTTTACGTTCGTGATCACTGCTCGGCCATCGAGAAGATTGTTCGATTTGCTAAGAACGGCACGACATACAATGTGGGTGGCCATAATGAATGGGCGAACATCGATATCGTTCACCTGATTTGTGATGAGTTGGAGAAATTACGGCCCAGTGGCCGTGAAGGGGGCTACCGTTCCCAAATCGTTTTCGTCAAGGACCGCCCCGGCCATGACCGGCGTTATGCCATTGATGCCAGTCGTCTTGATAAAGAGCTGGATTGGCGGCCAGCTGAAACCTTTGAAACTGGCCTGAAGAAGACCATCGAGTGGTATCTGAGCAATGAAGAGTGGGCGGCGCAAATCCGCTCGGGTGGATACCGGTTGGAGCGCCAAGGCCTCACTTGATCGCCAGGTTTATCCGGTTTTTAGCCCCTCTTTGCCTGACCTCCACTGTACCCAAAGCGTCAATCATCCATGTGAGCTGTGATACTTTGATGACATTTTTGTCGAGCTCTTTACGCGGTGCGTAACCGAATACCCACTTTTTTGGTCCTACCAATTGGATTTTCTGCTTTTAAGTATCGGTTTTGTCAGAGAGTTCGTTGATAAGGCGAAATAGGCATATTGGTTGCAGACACTTCTAGGGTAGGAGCCGACTGGCTCTGCCAAATGGAATGGAAGAAATGACACATTGTCTGCCAAAAATAGCCCTGGGGGCGGGGATCATTGCCTTAGTTTTAACGGCATGTACTGGAGGCCATCGAGCCCCCAATGCCGTTGTGCGCGCAGAGGCAGCCCTATGTGAGGGACGGCTTTTGCCCGCTCCACTTCAGGCAGCTCGTCCTCCCCTGGAATTGGATGCGGGGGGATGTGTCACACGTGAAGCCAAGGATGTATATCCACCGGTCACGAATATTCCGGTACTGGTTGGAGCCTCATTTCGCGATGCTATCCGGTCGCTTAATGAACAAACGCATATTTTTAGCACGGCAGAATCTCGGCAACGGGCTTTGTGGTCCATGGGCTGGGTGGCATTTCGCTCTGGTCAATTTGCTTCGGCACGGGGTGTTTTCCAGTATCTGCAGAGCGAAGCGCCCTATGGAGCATACGCTCCTCGAGCCATTTATTGGAGTGCTCGGGCAGCTCAGCAATTGGGTATGGGCGAAGTCTATCAGGCAGAGCTGAAGGCATTGGTTGAGAGGTTTCCTGTTGATTATTACGCAGTCCAGGCTCAGATCCGATTGGAAGCCCAGCCAGAGAGCGAGAAAGTTGCTGCGGCCGAGTTGATTCGTGCTGAGGAGCCTCATTCACTTTTGCTTGCACGTACTTTGGTTGATGTTGGTGATTTTAAGGCCACGCGGCGTCTGCTGCAGCGAGCTTTAACAGTTGAGAAGCCCGACTTAGGTCCAGAGGCACTCTTTGGGTTTGAGCAAATCGCACGCCGTGTAGAATCGAATTATTTTGAGCGCCGTTTTCGTTGGGAGCGCAACAAGCGATTTCCTAAGGTTAGCCATGAATCGATTCGAGCTTTGGCTTATAGCTTTCCTTGGACATACGTGCAGATTGTATCACGGGCTGCTCGGATGAGCCGAGTTGATGCAAGCTTGGTGATTGCATTGGCTAGACAAGAGAGTGCTTTTAATCCTCAGGCGATTTCACATGCGGGGGCCATGGGGCTTTTGCAGGTGATGCCCGATACCGCAAATGAGGTGATGGGTTACACCGCGGGCAGTGAAGAATCGAAGCAGTTGGATATTTTGAATCCAAAAACCAATGCGGAGCTTGGAGCGGTTTACCTTTCGCGCATGTTGCGACGCAATGACGGGCAAGTTGAATATGCTTTAGCATCCTATAATGCTGGACCAGCGGCGGTTCAGCGGTGGCGAACTCGATTGGGTGACGTTCCGATCGATGTTTTTGTTGAAGAAATTCCTTACTCCGAAACCCGTGACTACGTTCGCCGTGTTTTGTCGTGGCAACAAAAGTATGGCTTCCTTGATAATGCCCGACGGGAAATATCAATCATTACGAAGCGTCAGACCGACGACGTCAGTGCTGCTAACCGTCCGATATCCGGTTAAATTTTCCCATTGAAATTAAATCTTGAGCACCTCCTCATTGTGGGGGAAGGTAGGGGTATAGCCGGTGCGAACAAGGGGTTACGCACTGGGTTTTCTGGGGAGGAAGCTGCATGAGTTACGACATTCCGCCACTGACGGTTGGAGTCGAGGAAGAGTATCTGCTTGTTGATATCAACACGCGTGACCTGGCTCAGGATCCTCCCAAAGAATTGATTGATAAATGCCGTAGCCGCCATGATGGGCAGGTGACTCACGAGCTCTTGCGCAGTCAGATCGAAGTTGGAACTCGGGTTTGTTCTTCGATTGCTGAAGTCCGTGAAGAATTGAAGCGTTTGCGCTCTACGGTTGTAGAAGTTGCGGGTGAATATGGCTTAGCGCCGATTGCCTCAGCAACGCATCCATTCGCTAAATGGAATGAGCAGCTTCATACTCCCATGGCGCGTTATGCGACATTGATGAGTGAATTGCAGGGAGTGGCGCGGCGTTTGGTAACTTGCGGCATGCACGTGCATATTGGCATTGAAGATCCTGATTTGCGCATCGATATGATGAATCAGATCAAATACTTTCTTCCGCACTTGCTCGCTTTCAGTACTTCGAGTCCTTATTGGGATGGTACCGACACGGGTCTGAAGAGTTTTCGGCTGAGCATTTTCGATGGGCTACCGCGTACGGGGCTGCCTGAGTATTTTGACAGCTATGCTCAGTACGAGCGATTCACCAAAGTCATGACCGATTCGGGATTGGTAGAAGATACCAGCAAGCTATGGTGGGACATTCGACCGAATGCTCGCTTTCCTACACTCGAAATGCGCATCACGGATGTTTGCACGCGACTCGATGATACCGTTGCCATTGCGGCGTTTTATGTGTCGTTGGCCAGTCGGCTTCAACGTCTTCGTCGACAGAATCAGAAGTGGCGTGTTTATTCTGGCTCTTTAATCAAAGAGAATCGCTGGCGTGCTCAGCGATACGGTTTAGATGAGGGACTGGTTGATTTTGGTCGCCGTGAGATTACCCAATGGGATGATTTGATCGACGAGATCATTGAGTTGGTCGGTGAAGATGCTGACCGCCTTGGTTGTCTTAAAGAACTTGAGCATCTAAGGGTCATTCGGAGTCGTGGTACCAGTGCCCATCTGCAGCTTGATACCTACGATGATTTAAAGTCGCGAGGTTTGTCTCATAACGATGCCATGCGTGGGGTAGTGGACGCATTGGTTGAAGGTACAAAGGCAGACCTCTAAGACGGTGTGGGTTTTCGCGTACGGTTCCCTTATTTTTCGTCCCGGCTTCGATTTTTTGCAGCAGGTTCCTGCTCGTGTGACTGGCTATGCCCGCAAGTTTTGGCAAGGCTCTCCAGACCACCGAGGAACTCCGAGCCAACCGGGTCGAGTGGTGACCTTGGTGCAAGCGCCCACGGTTGAATGTCAGGGGGTCGCGTTTGAAGTGGATGATACCCTCACCGAAGATGTCCTGGCCTATTTGGATGACCGTGAGAGTGGTGGTTATGAGCGACTCAAACTTCAGCCGATTCTAAATGACGGTCAATTGATTGAAGCATGGACCTGGATAGCTCCGCCAAGTAACCGAAATTTTTTAGGAGAGGCCACGCGTGAATTGATGGTCCAGCAAATTATGGCAGCACGTGGTCAAAGTGGAACCAACCGTGACTATGTTTTGAAGCTGGCGAAGAATTTAGCGACGCTCGGAATTGAAGACGAACACGTCGAGGCATTGGCAAGTTGGATTCGAGAGGCAGACACCTAAGGGCCGAGGCATCCACCTCTCATCCAGCTGGGGAGGTCTTAAGGAATAAGTGTTTGGATTTCCTGAAGGCCCCAATCCAGTGGTCCAAAGTTTTCAAGTTGTTCCGAAATGTCTTCGAGTTCAAGGCCGGTTGTATCGGATCCAGTGACTACGGTTGCAAAGTCTCGAATGACTCGAGTTCTTTCAAAAAGAGCACCTGGGCTTGCAATAAGTTCACTGAGTGCATCGACACTTACTTCGTGAACGACTTCCTCGCCGGTAGACAATGGTCGCAGTTTCAATCTTAGAAGTGCAGGCTCTTCTAGAGCTTCTGGACGATTGATTTTAAATCGCGCAATGAAGGTCATATCGTCGCCAGCCGCGAGGATAATGTTTTGGAGTCTTTCTTCTGGGTTGGTTGAAACTTCCTCACCTGTGAAGCTCTCAAGGGTAACGCCAGCCGGTAATTCCATTTCAATGGCGATTCGATCTGCTGCAACTTCGATGAGTTTGGTGAAATAGTCACCAAAGATGAGGTCAACTTCTTGGCTGTTGGGTAGAAAAACATGAGCACCTTTGCCAGCGTCTGTTAACTGGTCCATCCGGTCCCAGTCGTAGTTGGTACCGACGCCAACTCCAGAAAGGTAAATGCCTTCTTGTCCGTTGATACGCGTCAGACCGTTGAATGTATCTAAGTCCGTGTTTCCAACATTTGCGTTACCGTCTCCGAAGAGAATGACGCGTTGTAGTTTGTCTTCATCGAAGTTTTGCTGGGCCAGTTCGTAAACACGATCCAGGCCAGCAATCATATTGGTTGATGAACCGGGGCTGAGGCTT
>CAZZDT010000069.1:0-9687 GCA_964652435.1 uncultured Bdellovibrionales bacterium | reverse complement strand
AGGGTTTAGCTTGAGGCTGCTGGATCAAAATATGAGCGTGTGCACCAATAATCTTTTTTCTTAGGTCGTGCTCAAAGCCAGACAATATTGCCAGAGACACAATCACCAGCCATACACCAAGCGTAACACCAACAACCGATATCGCCGTCACCACTGATAAAGCTGGAGACGACTTGGAGAGCAAGAATCGGCGTCCAACCAGGGCCTCATATCCAAAGCCACGCCCTCTACCGCCATTGGCTAAGAGGAACCTCGCAGAGAGACCCAAATACCCCATCAAGAGAACCATGGGCGGCACAACCAAAAGCAAACGCACAAAGGGTGACGACAATGCGAAAGATTCACCCGCCACATAACCAATGACAGCCGCAATCTCCGTGACCACCATGGCCCCTAAGGTAAACTCTCGGGTCGCCATTGAGCTATGTTTTGGCGCAAAAGAAGCACCCAGGAGCAACGACCAAATTGAGATGCCAACCTGGGCAAATCCACCATCTCGCTCCAGCGACCATCCAGCCAACTGAAAGGCGAAATAACCCGGCACGGCCAACACTGCGCCGATAATGACACCTCGAACCACCGCTGACATGTCGAGATTACCCGAACGTATGCCTCGGGCGACTGCAAGAAGCAGCAAAAAATGCAGGGCTGCGATAGCAGACCATGTCAGCACATGGGTCACTTATCGATACGCATCTGGGGAAAGAGCACCACGTCCCGAATGGATGAGCAGCCAGTCAAAAGCATAACCAGTCGATCCACACCGAGCCCAAACCCACCGGTTGGTGGTAACCCATGCTCGAGCGCGCAAACATAGTCTTCATCCATCTGATGGGCTTCCTCATCGCCACCTTCACGAGCGGCAAGCTGAGCCTCAAAACGCTGCTTCTGGTCCACCGGGTCATTCAACTCGCTGAACGCATTCGCGAGTTCTTTGCCCCCAACGAAAAGCTCGAACCGGTCAACGAACCAAGGGTCACTGGTCCGCTTACGAGACAGGGGAGAAACCGACGCGGGAAAGTCATAAATAAAGGTCGGTTGAATCAATTTGCCCTCGGCAAAGTGTTCAAACAAAGCAACCACCAACTGGCCCTCGTCCATGGTATCGGTCTTGAAGCCCGAGCCTTCGAGCGCAGCCCGCGCCTTATCCGGATTCCGGCTGTCTTCCTGTGATGGTCCACCATGTTTTTCAATGGCCTCAAGCATCGTCATTTTCGCAAATGGCTTGGCGAGTGATACTTCGTTTTCGCCCCACTGCACCGTCGTTGTACCGTGCAACTCCTCGCACAATCCACTGATAAGGTCTTCACCAATCTCCATCAACTCCACATAGGTGGTGTATGCCTGATAAAACTCCAGCATGGTAAACTCAGGATTGTGGAAGGTGCTTACCCCTTCATTTCTGAAGTTACGATTGATCTCAAAGACACGCTCAAAGCCACCCACCACGAGACGCTTAAGATAAAGCTCGGGCGCGATTCTCAAATATAAGTCGGCGTCCAGCGTATTATGGTGCGTGACAAAGGGGCGCGCCGCGGCGCCACCCGCGATGGGATGCATCATGGGTGTCTCAACCTCAAGAAAACCACGGCTCACAAAGAACTGACGCATGCTGTGAATGATTTTAGAGCGGGCCCGAAACACTCGCCGAGCTTCGTCATTTGCAATCAGATCGAGGTAGCGCTGACGATAGCGTGTTTCAACATCTGTTAAGCCATGCCACTTCTCAGGCAGAGGCCGAAGACTCTTTGTGAGAATCCGGAACTTCTTGACGTGAAGCGTAAGCTCACCCGTTCGAGTTTTCATCGGAGAACCAGCCACACCAATGATATCGCCGATATCGACTTTTTTATACTGCGCAAAATCAGACTCAGGCAATTCGTCACGACGAAGGTAAATCTGAATCCGTCCAATGAGTTCACCGTCTGGACCAACTTCGTCACACGAGCTGTCTTGAAGCCGAATAAACGCGGCCTTGCCCATCTTGTTCACCGCCATGACCCGTCCGGCCATATAGTGCAGCTGGTCGGAACCTTCGAGACTCTCTTTGTCGTGCTCGGAATAAAGGCGTGCGAAATCCAAGGCGCGGGTATCTACCTTGAAATCATTTGCATAAGGGTCCACACCCATTTCACGAAGGTCATCGGCCTTCTCCATGCGTTGCTCAAAAAATCGATCTGGTCCACTCATCGCACTTTTCCTTTAATACTTCGTCAATCGACACTGCCAGAGCCTCATGGGCTAAATGGCATCATCCTGTTCGCCTTCAGCTGTCTCGCCCATCAAGAATGCCTGGATAAATCCATCGATATCCCCATCCAAGACCGCGTCGGTATTGGAAGACTCGAACCCCGTCCTGTGGTCCTTCACCATACGGTACGGCTGAAGGACGTAGGACCGAATCTGGCTTCCCCACTCAATTTTCTTCTTTTCTCCCGCTAACGCGGCTTTTTCTTCTTCTTGTTTTTGCAGCTCAATCACCAAGAGACGCGCTTTAAGCATCTTCATGGCTTTTGCACGGTTCTTGTGCTGACTTCGCTCCGCCTGACACGCCACCACGACCCCGGTTGGCAAGTGCGTCAGCCGGATAGCAGAATCGGTCTTGTTAACGTGTTGCCCACCGGCACCACTGGCGCGGTACGTGTCCACCCGTAAATCTTCGTCCTTCACTTCGATGTCGATAGAATCGTCAACTTCTGGCGCGACACTCACTGAAACAAAAGACGTGTGTCGACGCTTATTCGCATCATAGGGGCTGATCCGAACCAATCGATGGACACCTACTTCGGCACGGCAATAGCCGTAGGCATATGTGCCTTCGATTCCGATGGTGGCCGATTTAATGCCAGCCTCATCTCCAACTTGAAGATCAAGAATCTGAACCTTGAATCCCTTGCGCTCCGCCCAGCGCATAAGCATCCGCTGAACCATTTGCGCCCAATCCTGGCTTTCTGTGCCGCCAGCACCAGCATTAATCGAGAGAATAGCGCCGTTGGCATCGTACTCGCCGCCCAACATTCGCTCGAGTTCGAGTTGCTCTATTTTAAGGGCGGCCTTATCGATGGTTTCCTGCAGCTCCCGGGCGATATCTTCGTCTTCATCACCAAGCTCAAGCATTTCCTCGGCCTCTACGACCGAGCTCTCAAGCTCCAGAAAGCTCTCAACCCGCTGCTTTAGATCTGACATCTCACGTTGAACCTTGGTCGCCTCCTCGGCGTTGTTCCAGAGTTCAGGGTCCGCACACCGTGCTTCTAGCTCAAGGACACGACGCTGCTTCGTCGCAACGTCAAAGATGCCCCCTTATGGTGGTGAGGCGCTCCAAAAGCTGCGGAATCAAATCACGTAAGTTGTTCATGATAGGACTGCTACGATCCGACCCTGCCTGTGTCAACTATCAAGAACAGACACAGGGCGGTTATTTGAGAAGGAACGGCCTCGGGGTACGAATTCTGTTCTTTTAAGAGGTATTCTGCCCCCTACCTCGTTGATTTCCGGGGCAAACTTAAGAGGGCTCCGGGGAGCCGAGCACTCCATCGATGACCTCTAAGAGCCGGTTCTCTTCTTCCTTCATGATGCGGGCTTGATGACCACCATGAACATGGTCATGCCCCAAAAGATGCAGAAAGCCGTGAACCAACAAACGCCGATATTCATCCTCAAGGCTGTGGCCAATGGTGTCAGCTTGCCGTGAAGCGGTTTCGGCACTGATAACAATATCACCAAGACACGGAACAAAATCCCCAGGCTTAACCTTTCCTTCTGCCTGAGGAAAAGAAAGCACATCCGTGGGTTTATCCTTGGCTCGCCACGTAAGGTTCAACTCATGAATCCCGGGGTCATCCATAATAACAATGGATAACTCCGACTCATTAAAGCCCAAGTCTTCGCAGATTGTCTGGACGATTCTCTTCAGCGTCTTGGTCGTGATCTTGGAGAGACTCCGCTGGTTCTGTATGTCTATCGGCATTCGTTTCTCTTTTTTTACCCTGAGCATTTGGCGGCGTATCCGGGTACTCGATTCGCTTATGGTATATCGAAGTAAGAATCCGCATGAAGGCCTTAGCCATTAAGTGCAAATCTTTCAACGTTAAATCACACTCGTCCAACTGGCCATCGGTGAATTTTAAGTTGATCATCTTGTTCACCAACCCCTGAAGTCGGGCCGGGGTTGGATTCGGAAGGGTTCGAACAGCGGCCTCAATAGAGTCACCAATCATCAATAGCCCCGCCTCGCGGGTTTGCGGTTTAGGCCCAGCGTAGCGGAACTCATTCTCGGTAACGATTTGTCCCTCTTCGCGCTCCTCCTGCGCTTTCCGGTAAAAATATTGAATCAAAGTGGTCCCATGGTGCTGAGCAATCCCAGCCAAAATCGGTTCACCAAGCTTATGGCGTTTGGCGATCTCTATGCCGTCGGTCACATGACGTTTGATGATCATCGCACTCATCGAGGCCTTTAACTTATTGTGCGGATTGAAACCCTCTCTTTGATTCTCAATAAAATAAGGCGCGTTACGACCTTTGCCGAGGTCGTGATAATAAGCCATCACCCGCGCTAAGAGAGAGTTGGCACCGATCTCTTCAGCCGCCGCCTCCACCAATGCTCCTACCATAATACTGTGGTGATAACTTCCCGGCGCCTCCACCAAGAGTTCTTTGAGGGCTGGATGATTTAAATTCGCCAACTCCAACAACTTCAGCTCAGTGGTGTAGCGAAATACGAATTCAACGATTGGCATGATACTGAGAGCTAACGCCGCACTGAGAATACCACTGCCCACAGCAAGAGGAACAAAAACCACGAAATCAACCAGGTCGAGATCTGCCTCAAATAACCGCACCGATATCACCGCAATCGCCTGGGCCAACCCGACCCAAGCGCCCGCCCTCAGCACGTCTCCCCTCGCGGTAATCTTTCTCACCGCGATAGCTGCCGTCAGGGTCCCAACCAATACGTAAACCGCAAAGAGTCGACTTTCCGAGGCCATCAATGTCATCATGAGTCCGGTCAACAACGCCATGACCACCGTTGGCTCTGCCCTTAATACAAGCCCTACGACCATGACGCCCGCGGCTACCGGCATGGCGTAAATGCAAAACTCTATACTCACCACCGGGTAAGTATCTTGAACCGCCCGAGCGAGAAGCATCCAAATCTTGGCTCCGGCCATCGAGAAAAGAAAAACCGAGGTTAAGAAGAAGTACTCACGGGCCCGCAGCCGTCGAGCCCAGCGGCTATCGCGGCTAAAGATAACGACACCCAAAAGCAACAAGAGGGTCAGAACCCCGGCGCCAATAGAGGAGGACCAACGAGAGCCCTGTTGCGCGGACTGGTTCAGGGCGCGTAAAACCGTAAGGTGGCGCTGGGTAAATTTTTCGCCATCGCGAACAATCATTTCACCTTTTTTAATGCTGATACTTACGGTTTTAACACTGAGTTCCGCCAAGTCCCGCGCGGACTCTGTTGCGGCACGGTTAGGGGTAAGATTGGCTTTTACCAAGAGAGCCATGGCTCTTGGTGCCCAATCCGTCATTTGCGGGGCAAGCACCGAGCTCGACTCTCTTAAGTATTGTCTTGCCGCACCCGCGACCTCGCCGACCTCAAGAATCGTCTCCAAATCATCAACTGCGACTTTACCGCGACCGGCATCAGGAACAATCTGATAAACAATGCCAAGCCGCGCCTCCGCAGCCAATGCTTGCCTGGACTTCAGGACAGGTCTCCCTTGAACCGACCGCAGAACCTCAATGAACAATTCCTCTGATTCTTTCGAGAAGCTGCCTTCGGCCAAGCGTTCCACCGCATCTACAGGAAAGGCAACGCCAGTGTTCTCGTCGAAGATTTTTTTAAGATCCGCAATGGGCGCCGACAGTTCTTGCTCACCCGGCAAGAGCTTTAACCGGGATAGCTTAAAACTCTTAACAACTGAATCGGTCAGTGCTCGAAGCACATGCATGTCCAAGTCGTAGACTCGTTTAACCGCCGCAACTGCCTCTGCCCTACGCGCCTGAGTGACTTCGCGGTCTTCCACGGCGATATCGCGCGGCGCTTTGATATCACCCTGAGCGGGACTCCCGAGTAATTGAGTAGACACATCGTAAGTTCTGGCAGCCCATCGCGAAGGCGTTACCAACGCGGCGGTGACGGCACAGAGAAGCAAGAGGCACCATACGGTAGCCTTGCTGCCATCAAATCGGTCGTAGATGGTCGAAAAATGAAGTGCTTGCCGCCCCTCAGGAATATCCGGGTGCTCACTGCCCCGGCCTGATGACGCGCCTTGCTTACCTGGAGAACCCATGGAGCTGATTATTTCCGCTCTATATAGTCAGCCTCCCACACCCGTCCGCGCTGATATCCCAATCGAATCATGACCTTGTCACCTTTTTGAAGGTAATATGCGCCAGCGTTACGTAATGTGGGGTCGTCCGTGAGGTCGACCTCTGAAGAAGCGAATTTTAGTCGAGGGAATACGACGAGGGTTTGGTTTTTTGAGACTTTGCTGCCAGCACCTTCACCTGCGGGCTTAAGCACTTTTACCTTCAATGCAACCGTAGGAAAGGCACCTTTTCGAATCGAAGTAATCTTGGCTTCGAGGTTACGCTGATCCTTGAGTCGAATTTGGGTCAGCCGGTCGCCTGATTGACGCGCGCGCACCGAGCTACCGCCTTCGTCCGCACTGTCCTCCAGAAGGCTATCGCCCAGAGCGGCTAAAGCTTCCAGCGGGTCAAAAGTATCGCCTTCTTCCTGAGCAGCCGCAGCCGCTGCCCCAATGAGAATCAACCCAACGCTTAAGAGGGTTATAATGCGCTTCATATCAAGATTCCTTGTACCCGTTTGCCTCTGGCAAATCAGGGGTTACTTCTGTTCTTCACTATTTACGTCAGAAGTCGTTTCGGAAACACTAGCACGACTCCGAAGAATCCCATAGCGGCTCACTTTGAACTCCCCACTCAAGAGCAATTTTCCCGTAACCCAAGAGCGATGGCCCCGGGCTTCAAGAAACCGTTTGTAGCTCCTTGGAGCTAGATTTAGCAAAATTGCTGGACCATCTCCATCAACAATCGCAATTTTTCCCGATATTTCAGTAATTTGGCCAACAATTGGTGTCTTTCCATAGACGGAAATCAGGTCATAGGCCTCTACCAGAAGATTTTGACCCACCTGCTTGCCCCGTACCCGTACCTTGGCCGACTGAAGCTTTCTAAGATCCGCCGTCTCCTCACCTTTTAGCCGCAACGGGCCCTGGCCAGCAGCCTGCTTGAGAATCACCACGGCTCCTCCCGGTGCTCGAGATAATTCGATGACCCCTTCAAGCTCGGTCTCGATTGGTGCGGCTGTGACCATCACTGCCGTCATCAAAGCAACAATCATTCTACCTGCTCCACATGCATGCGTAAAAAGGTGCCCTCGTCAGCATTGCCCACAATGGTATGCGTACCCGGCTCTAAATCCGAAAGCATCAAAAAGAGACTCCCCGATTCCAGCACTTCGCCCTCGTAGACAGACTCCAGGTCATCAAAATCGTCCGACGAGGGGCCATCCAGAGCCACCGTGTCGTTGTCCGCGTTTTCGAAAACACCTCGGGTATTCATTCCAGTGGTATAACCTGTACTCGCGGTAGCGGGCGGCAAAAAGTCTGCCCGATGCGCGTCATCCAAGAACGAGCCACCAGTAGCAAACACGCCCAAGAGCCATTGGGCATGGGACACGTCGCTCATATTTGCCAATGAGGAGTGCTCGAAACCAGAAGCCGACGAAGTCATCAATGGGCTTAGCACCGATGCCGCAGCCGTGATCACTTCGGAATCTGCAGCCGTGGTTGCCCCCAAGGCCTTAGCTTTCATATCCACCAAATGCCGCAGGAAGAGATAAGCCATCCCTCGATTAGCAACACCGTCCAAAGGACCCGCCAACGCAGTGTCCTCCCAATTCGACAATGCTTCTTCTACCGCGTTAACATTGGAGGGTCCCCAGCCAACCAGGTCTTCCATAAGATGGGCTATGCCTTCATCCAGCCATAGAGCCTCCTGACTCGCAGAGGTTCCCTGACCAGAAACCCGTGTCGCGAAAGATGCCAAATGCGCGTATTCATGCGCCAGGGTTGCCACCGCCTGAACCCGTGGGTTTGAGGAGCCAGGAGTGCGAGACCACAGGATATCCATTTCATTACCGGTCGCATCAGCGTCTGATGCGGGCAGCATGTCCCGATAGTCAAAAAAGCCCAAGACGCCACCGCCCACCCCAGCGCTGGTAAAATTGGAGAATGCCAGTGTAATGGCACCGTCAGCATTGTGGTCGAGAGTCCCCAAATGGCCATCAAGCCCAAGCGCAGCATGTTCTATGGCCAGTGTTGATGCGAACTCTTCCGCCGCTAGACGAGCGTCTGCAGCATCTGCGATATCGTCGGTATCAACGAGAACATACACCCGATACTCGCCGGCCTGAACATAGTCCTGAACCTGGAACTCCCGGGTGGCTTCCTTAGCCCAATTAAGATTCAACGTGCTTACGCAAGCACCTTCGTGCTGGATTTCATTCGACTCACAAGGGTGGACACCGGCAAGTGGCCGCATCAAAGGAAGCACGTGGCGCTGACCTTGGCGCATGTCGCTCACCAATTCAGCGATCGCCTGATGCCGTAAAGAATCGTACTGAAGCTGCTCGCTGCGCCCCCACTCAAGCCCATCACTGCGCGACTGGCCACTGGACCTAAGCGCTCCGGAGACCGCATTGCCCATACCGTCCAATGAAAAGGTAATGTAGTTATCGGCGACCGAGGCCGATTGTGGAATCGATTGAACCCAAAGTAAGAAAACATCATCGGAGCTCGATACATCGATCGTTACCGAGCCCAAACCCAATTCAGTGGCAGGACCGCTGGGCTCACAGCTGGCTGGATCCAATTCGCAATCCCCAAGAGTTGGGTCCGTCGCTCCTTCGTCGAGCAAGTCACACCCCGTAAGCCACAATAGGCAGACAGCTCCCGCTAACCACGGTCTTATCATTCGATTTTCTCCAAATTCTTTAACGCAACGGTCTCAGCAAACGGTACTCGTTTGCCGCCACCTGATAATAGAACGGTTCTTCCCACGGAAAATTCAAATCCCGAGGACCTAAAAGCCCAACATCGACCAGTCGCTCAAGTGTTTCCGGGTAATTACGGTACTGGGTTCGGTAAATCTCCAGGGCCCGACGGATGTGTCGCACCTGGTTCGCAGAGACCACCTCCAACAGGCGAGTATCCTGATAACCTTGTCTTCCCTGAACCTTCGCCAAAAAGGTTTCAACGTCCACCCAAATCGGTCCAGGTGTCTGAACAAGCAAACCAATCACTCCAGCGGTCACCAACATGACTCCCACCAGGCCTATCCAAGCCGAACGTTGGCGACGAATAATTCCACCCACGGTCGCTTCTGCGGTCGGGTGTTTTTGAGACTTTAGGCTGTCGCTTGGTGCTATTAGCTTCGAGCTAAGCAGATGACAGATAGCCCGACATGTCTCGAACTCACCCAAACGCGAGAGATCGATGATTCGCTGAACATCATGCCCCGGCGCAATTAACGCGAAGACCTTTCGTTCATTGGGGCCGATATTCCGTGCATTTTTTTGTGCCCGCTCTACTCGCTGAAAAAGGGTCGTCTCAAAGTCAACCGGCTCGTTTACAATTCGCTCCGCCTCTTGCAATCGCG
>CAZZDT010000068.1:0-9741 GCA_964652435.1 uncultured Bdellovibrionales bacterium | reverse complement strand
TAGTCCCGTCCATAAGGCTGTGTCTTGAGGCATTCCGCGAGCCAATGCAGCCTCATCATTCGTGAGCATGCACAGCCCATAGGTTACACCGAACACGACCACTCCGAGAATCATTCCGAACACAACCGTGCCCACGCTAAAGTTATTCATAGTGGCTTCGGTAATAGATTCAACGGGATTCGTTTCTTCTGATTCTGTCATCTTTCTATTGCTTTCTAAATGAGCCGGTCGGCCCGGGATCCAGCGTCGCCACCGGTTCGGTCCATCTTGTAAGGAGGGTCTAGAAGCTCATCAATGGCCAAGGTTAAGCAATTGGCCGCGCCCTCTAAAGCAGTGGCATGTTCGTCAGCCTCTTTCGTGAATGGCTTAAACGGCGCATCTATCTTAAAGGGTGCAAAAGCATCCTCCACTCTTAGTGGTTTACCAATTCGGTATTTTACCGTCCCACCTTTGGCCAATGGGTTCCCCGTGGGATAAATTTTCTCACAACCGTTGCTGCCCACTGGAACAATTGGAATTTGGTGGCGAAGAGCAAATTGCAACATGCCCGTACGAGATGGCAAGAGCCTAATGGACCGAGTCCCTTGGGGAAAAACAATAATATGATTCTGCTTTTCCTTAAGCGCTTCTAAAGTCCGATCTTCTACCAGTCCCATCAAGCGGTCATTCCAGCGGTTAATAAAATCATAATAGCCTTCACGGCTGGGCTGAAAATCACGACGTGGTGTTGTAAATAGCTTACGGAGTTCATCACTGGCTCGCTCCATTGCTTCTGCTTGCTGCAACTTTCCGTCAGCCAGATCACGAACGACCCTGTACTCATCATCGTTCATTTTCCGATTCAACACAGAAAAGGCATCTTTGAGGATAATGTACCCACGGCTTGGAAGCGGGAGGTTGTTGCACATGTCGAAAAAACGACCCAGGTATTTGTTTTCGTAATATTTAGCTTTGACCCATGCCATGGTCATCCGCTCATGATTTCGACGCCAGAGTTCAAATTGAAGCGGGAAATAGTTGTAGCGGTCCGTGTGATTGAGCGCAAACATCACGCCCTCGCCTTTTGGAATGTTTTCAAGACCTTCCAAGACGATGTTGGTTTTCGAAGGAAACAAGTAAGTTAGCCATAAGATATGGGCTACCGCACGCTGTCCCGGGGGCCTGGCACTGATTTTTACCCGTCGCAGATGCTCTTCATCTACCATTACTATTCTCCAGCAAAAACAGATTGCTAGGCCGATACCATCAAGGCCCGGTGCACGCCCAGCGTATAATCAAATCGATCTGTCATTTTCTTCATTCCGCCCACTCAGGAAGGCGGTGGATGATCGAAGGTGGTCCCCAATATTAGGACCACGTTGGGGGCGCCTGTTTGCCCAAAGTCACGGCCCGAAGCCCCATGAAAGCCACCCAAGCAGCCCAAAGGACATGGTTGCTTTCCATATACATGGCCAAGCCTGCGCCCATCACAAAACCAGCCACCGAGATAAGCATGGAGCGCCTCATGGCCGCACTTAGGGTTAGCCCAATGAAGTATCCATCCAGCGCGTAGGCCACTGCCCCGATGCAGACCACCGGGAAGAGCCAGTACATGTAGAGATAAACGACCTCCAACACAGTTTGATGGTCCGTGAGCAAACCGAACATGCTCGAAGGGAATCCAACAAAGACAGCCACCAAGATAAATCCGGTCACAACACTTGAGCGAATCGTTAAGGCTAAGAGTTCACGAAGTCTCTTTTTGTCATTCGCCCCGAGGTAAACACCCGCAAGGCTCTCAGTGGCGTAGGCGTATCCATCAATAAAGAATGAGGCGACGGCGAGAACCTTTAACAGAACCGCATTGGCCACCAATACACCGGTCCCAAATAATGCACTTACGTTGGTAAACACCGCAAAAGAAGTTTGCAACGAAACGGTGCGAATCATCATGTCGCCATTTAGACCAAACAACCGTCTCCAAGCTGCCTTATCCCAAAGCCCCTCCATGACCTGGCCCCAGCGGCTGCGCTGACGAAGCCGTGCGACCATGACGAGCGCAAGCGCGAGCATAATGTATTGACTGACTGTCGTTGCCCACCCAGCGCCTTCGCTCTCCAAATGCAAGTGATAGATAAACCAGTAATCCAAGACAATGTTCATTCCATTACCAACGGCACTGAGAATCAGCGCGTCTTTGCTGCGCTCACGGCCAAGCAGCCAGCCAAGAAGAACGTAATTAACCAGCACCGCCGGCGCCCCGATGATCCTTGCATCAAAATAGGTCCGACCGGATGCCTCCACATTCTGGTCACCCTGCAGCATCCAAAACCCAAGTTCAGCTACCCCGGACTGGCACAAGAGAACCAAGAGAGCGCAGCCCAGCGCCAGGAGCACGCCCCGAATAAGGACCCGCTCCACACCAATCCAATCCTCTTGGCCACAAGCTTGGCCCGTTAACCCAGTGGTGACCATGCGAAGAAAGCCAAAGGACCAATAGAGGTAATCAAAAAGGACCGAAGCCAGTGCTACGCCAGCCAAGTGATCGATAGTATCTAAGTGACCGAGCATCGCCATATCGACGAGTCCGGCCAGAGGGACCAAAACAGCCGCAAGAATATTGGGCACAGCCAATGTCCAGAACCGTTTGGACATGGGTAAACGAGTCTGCTCAGTAACCATCGCGCTTTTTGTCAAAGGTCTTCATGAGCACGGGACCATCTTTATCGGGCCCTAAATCCCTGAACTGCTCCAGCGCGAATTTAACCGCACTGAACGCAATGTCATCCCATGGAATATCATCCACTTTAAACAAGCGTGTCTCCAACGTTTCAATACCTGGCTTAAAACAATCCTCGGAACGCAGCTTCGCCAAGAAAAACATCTGCACCTGGCTGATATGGAGGACACTGTAAACGAGAAACAAACGACCCAGCTCCACATCCGCGAAGGCCTCTTCCCGAGTTTCCCGCATCGCTCCTTCTTCGAGCGACTCGCCCTTTTCCATAAAGCCGGCCGGGACGGTCCAAAGACCACGCTGAGGCTCAATGGCTCGTCGACACAATAGCACCTTGTCTTCCCAGTACGGCACGCAGCCCGCAATGATTCTCGGGTTTTCGTAGTGTATGTGTTTGCAGCTTACGCAAACCGCCCGTTCCCGATTATCACCTTCGGGTATTTGATAAACGACACGTTCTCCACATTTACTACAGAACTCCACGAAACCGTCCTTACAAGCTTGAATGTTCAGAGTGCTCGTTATAGCCCACAGCTCAACCGGGTGCGAGTGTGCTTTACTTGTACCGTGACCAAGGCTGTGCAAACTTGAAGAGGGACAAGGAGACATCGTGGATCTTGTAACTCAAGCAACCGTAGGTGCCGTGGCGGCCCTTTGCGTTGCACCGAAAAATCTCACTGTCCGAGCTGCTTTTACGGGCGCCATCGCCGGTATTGCGGCCGACTTGGATACCCTGCTCGGGTCAAGCACAGATCCACTCCAGGCGCTAGAGGTTCACCGCCACTTCACCCATTCGCTGGCCTTCATTCCCTTTGGTGCAAGCCTCGTAACCTTGGCCATTTGGATCGGGAGTCTCCGCAAATGGACCTGGCACTCGATCTGGTGGTTTGCCCTCCTTGGATTTGCCACCCACGGCGTCCTTGATGCCTGCACCAGTTTCGGCACCCATCTTCTCTGGCCATTCTCATCAGAACGAACCGCCTGGAATATTGTTTCTGTGCTCGACCCGCTCTTCTCCCTGCCGCTCATTGGCCTGTGCATAACGGCCATCCGGCAAAAACGTCGTCGTCCGGCCCAGTTGGGTTTGACCTGGGCATTCTTCTACCTTTTCCTCTGTTTTCACCAACACAACATCGCAGTGGCCGAGCAGGAATCCCTCGCAGCTTCAAGAGGCCATATTCCTGAGCGTGCGGTCCTAAAACCAAGCTTCGGGAACAATCAGCTTTTTCGTTCAGTGTATGAGCATGATGGAATCTTCTACATCGACGCCATCAGGATTGGCTGGTTTTCCATCCCCCACATATTCACCGGTTCTGGAATCGCGAAACTAAATATCGAAGATGTTTACCCGGAGCTGTCTCTTCCGTCCAAGCAACAGCAAAGCATTGCCCGGTTTAGAGAGCTAACCAACGATTTCTTGGTACTGCATCCCGGCGAGGATTTCCTGCTGGGAGATATCCGTTATGCTCTGGTACCGGGCAGCATCCGCCCACTATGGGGAATACGGGTCAATCCAAACGCACCCGATACGGAGGTCGAATTCGTTCAGATGCGTAAGCCTCAGCCCGGCGAGCTATCGCTTTTCCTTACCATGTTGCTGGACCTTGGAGACTGAACCCACCTACGCGACGCGTCATAACCTGTGTATATTCCATGGTTTTGTCCACCCCCGAACTCATATTAGACTTAGGGTGCACCACAGAACGAGGCACCGGGCATGAGCGTAAATTCTCCAAAACCATTCGACCCAGATTTTCCACGCTATCTGCCAGCTGAACCGTTTCCCGATTACCGCCACATCCCTGGGCAAAACTTAGAAATCCAAGGAAGATTCGGTCACAGCGAGGACCCCATCGTTGATTTACCCTCTCCGGATGCTTGGCGCGATAATACGGACTACCTCTTCGGCGTGGACCTTTTCAATTATGCTTATTGGTACGAGGCCCACGCTATCTGGAACCCCTTGTGGCACCGTGCCACGGGCAACTATCGGTTATTCATCAACGGTTTAGCACTCGTTTCAGATGCCCTCCTCCTCCATCATCAACGAGATCTGCGGTGATTGCGGGACCAAATGACCCAAGGCACAGGCAAGCTCACCGTTGTACTTAATGCCGAAGGCGACGTCTATATGGGCCTCAATTTGCATCTGCTGATGCGCTCTCTTGATACATTCATTGAGCCCTTCTGCGAGGAAAACATTACGGAATCCACCTATACAAGCCCCACAAGCTTTCCTCTTTTGCGACTTGTATTCTAAGCACAGGCTTCCCCCTCAACATCCGAACTCCGGTCCCACTTGCAACCTAGCATTCCATGATGTAGCCAACATTGAGGATTTATCGTACTGCAACAAAATCAGTGGAGAAGAGTCGTGGAAACCGAGAAACGCCCCGTCGTACTTTCAGGGATTCAACCTACAGGTATCTTGAACATTGGAACGTATCTCGGAGCACTTAAGAACTGGGTCGAACTCCAAGAAACCCATGACTGCATTTTCCTCATCGTCGATTTGCACTCTTTGACCATTGAGCAGCATCCAGCATCCCTGCGTAAACGCTGCCTGGACTTTGTAGCCCAATACATTGCTTGCGGAATCGACCCCGACAAAAGCACAATTGCCATTCAAAGTCATATCCCACAGCATGCGGAACTTGGTTGGGTTCTCAACACCATGACCTATATGGGTGAACTTAACCGCATGACTCAGTTCAAAGATAAGTCTAAAAAACACGAAGCCAATATCAACGTAGGATTATTCAGCTACCCGTCCTTGATGGCCGCTGATATTCTTCTATACCAAACCGACCTGGTTCCCGTGGGTGCAGACCAAAAACAGCATTTGGAGCTCTGCCGCAACCTGGCCCAGCGCTTTAACAATCGCTACAGTCCCACATTCAAAGTCCCTGAGCCTTTTATACCGAAGCAAGGCGCCCGGATCATGAGTCTTCAAGAACCCGAAAACAAAATGTCGAAATCAGACGAAAACGAAAACGCCTCGGTCAACCTGATGGACCCACCAGATGTCATCAGAAGAAAACTCAAGCGAGCCGTAACAGATTCAGGAAAAGAAATTCGCTACGACGAATCAAGACCCGGCCTGGCAAACCTCCTAACGATTTATTCTGTATTAAGCGGTGATAGCATTCAGGCCGTAGAGGAACATTTCGCCGGTAAAATGTATTCAGCGCTCAAGGAAGAGCTGGGTGAGCTTATGGTCGAGAGCCTCAAACCCGTGCAAAATCGATACGCAGAAATATCAGGCGACAAAAATTATCTCGAGGACACACTCGCCAAAGGCGCCCAGAACTGCCAGCACCGTGCCCGAAAAACCCTATCGAAAGTCTACAAGAAAGTTGGACTGGTTCAGCCGGCCCGACCCAAAAAATGAGGATCCTATGATGCCCGAGTTTGAATGCATTGAATTAGAAGTTGTTAATAAAGTTGCCTACGCAACCCTCAATCGCCCCGACAAGGCAAATGCTCTCAACAGCAAGCTCTGGTTTGAAATCGGAGACGTGGCCAACTGGGCACACCAGACCCCAGAGATTCGCGCACTTGTACTTCAGGGTGCAGGAAAGCACTTTACGGCCGGGATTGATTTCTCGCTGATCATGCAAATTGCGGGCGAAACGGCAACCCTGCCAGAAGGCCACAAGCAAGAGGCTCTCCGAACCAAGATCATTGCACTCCAAGAATCGTTCACTGCGCTAGAACGTTGCAGCAAGCCAGTCATCGCCTCTATTCATGGGTCCTGCATCGGCGGTGGAATTGACCTCATCACCGCTTGTGACATTCGCTACGCGGCCGAACAAGCGGTTTTCAGCGTCAAAGAAATCGATCTCGCAATCGTTGCCGATATAGGAACCTTGCAGCGACTTCCCCCAATTGTCGGTGAAGGGAATGCGCGAGAATTGGCCATGACAGGCCGAAAATTCAATGCGCAGGAAGCACGCGACATGGGCTTGGTGACTCAGGTATTTGCCGACCAAGATGCACTTGTGGCTGGGGTCCGTGAAATCGCCGAGCAAATAGCCTCGAAATCACCACTCACCCAACGCGGCATCAAACACGTGATGAACCACTGCCGCGGTCGAACCGTGGCAGATGGCCTCAACTACGTTGCAACATGGAACGCGGCCATGCTGATGTCCGCGGATGCCCAGGAAGCAATGGCTGCCATGATGCAAAAACGCCAGGCAGAGTTTAAAGACTAACCACCCAAGTTTAACGTCGACGCTGCGACATGCCTTTAAAGTGCGCTACAAAGTCACTGGTATTTCGCAAGCGTCGCGCCAAGGTCGCCGAAAGCGTACGATAAAAGTGGAAACCCAGCGTGGTATCTTCGCCACAAATACGTTCCAAGTCAGCCTGCTTCAATCCAACGAGATGTGAAAGTTCCTGAGCTTCAATGGTTGCAGAGCGAGTGTGGTCTGACGCAACCAGCGCCATCTCGCCAAAGTGAGAACCACTGCCTAAGATAGCGATCTCTTCATTGTCGCCGCTATCGTTTGCCTTCAGTACTTTTACCGTACCCATAGCCAAGATAAAGACTTCGTCCCCCGCATCGCCACTGCGAAACAATTCCGTGCCGGGATTGAGTTGATGCTGCTGGGCAATTGAAACGAGCTTGTTTAGCTCGCCCTCTGGAAAATCCTTGAACAACTGTGAGTTCTTTAAGGCGTCACGAACATCTACTGACATAGCGATTTCTCTCCGTACAAGGCGGCCCGAATCTGGGGCGCATAGTTAAAGCATACGCACCACAATACCATCGGGAAATCAAGTCATCTCCTAAGTTCGAGCCCCAAAAAAGTCCAGTTGATGGGCAATATACACCAGCTCACCGGTCTCTATCTGACTGTGTCTTACACCCGCCCACTGCCAAAGAAATGGTTGTGAAATCTCCGAGCATTTGGCGAGTTCCTGGTAAACGCCATCAACGATATAGTGCAGAAAATATGCTTCATCCGAAGGATAGACTTGCCCATCGGAGTGAACAACCCAAGATGAGCCCCCCGCTGCCTTGATTGTTCCACCGGCCGCGCGAATGGTGCCAAACAAATGACGCCCGGTACAGCTATCCCCCGACGCCACACCATCCACCACCCGGTTATCCATAGAAGCGTGATAAAGACGCTCAATTTCGGCGTCAAACATTGGGTCAAAGGTTGGCTCAAAAATGGTATTTCCATCAAAGTGGATTGGAAAATAGTAAAGCCCGCCGACCGGCAGCATGCGAAAGACCTGCCCCACAGCAACACTTGCATCCAAAATATCGAGAACCGCCTGAGCAATCACCAAATCGTACGCTTGATGGGCCTCGGCCTTTTGGGACCAGTCCGCCAATGAGGAAGCCTCGAAATGCACCCGTACCTTCTGCTCGTCCGAAGACAGCCGAAACTCAGCCGCACCCAAGGCCTCACAGCTGTACCCAAGTTCTTGAGCCCATCCATGGATACGTTCGCACGCGCGCTCAATGTATCTTGGTTCAATATCAATCGCGGTATATTCGAGTTCAGCTACACCTTCGAATACGCCCCGAGTAAAAAGCCTGGCCAGCATATTGCCGACGCCGCATCCGACCTCGAGCACTTTGAAAACTGACTTCGATGTAGCGGCAACCTCATCGCCCAAGGCCATCATCGTACCAACATCCAGAGCCCGGTCATCGATGGTGGTCTTAGCTTCAAGGTAACGGGCAAAGTCCGATTCCAAATCATAGCTCTTCATTGACTGAGTCATCCATCAATCCTTAACTCTGGATCCAGGATGACCCGATGAAGCTTATCGATGGTGACCTGTGGCAACGTTCCTTCACCCCATGGGTGAACATCTTTAGCCATGACCGAATCCTTTTTAACGTACCACGTATTCAACCATAGGCCTTCCGTCCGAGCCTCGAGCCATTGAACCACCGTCAGGTCGCCTGTAGCCATCACTTTAGCCAATTCTTCTGGCGTCTTGGATGAGTCCTTGCGCCACTCTGTGACCAATTCATTTGCATTTGGCAAATCCGAAATGGAGCGAATTTTCACCTTCGAGAACAGCTCAGAAATTGCCTGCACCGTCGACGATTCAAGCTTACTGGGGCTCGGCCCCACGGTCAGAAGGTAGACCATACGACCCGACAATTTTTGCATCTGCTTACGGAGCGCTGCGTCAATCGTGTTCGAAACCTTTCGCAAATTGCGTTTATCACTCTCGTTCAGGTTTAGCAGGGCTGCCTGGGCGCTGGCCCCCACCCTTTCTTGACCACTTGGTTTCTTCTGTTCCCCCGACCATACAAACAAAAGAACCCCCACCGCTGATGCCAAGAACACCGCCTTGAAAACCCCGTTATCCATCAACATCGCTGCCCCCTCGATTCATGCTCAAAAGTGTGAGCTTCATCACACTTTCGAAAGAAAAAACGCACATCCGTACTTCCACCTCAAAATACACATCGGATTTGTTTCGGTGTACCCTGAAGATGCGCTAGTCTATTAGGGGAGTTTCTACACTACTTTGTGATTGAGGTCAGCAGGTCAGATGCGTTTTGAGGTTCATGCTGTTTACCCAGGGGTTTCCCTGGTCGTCGTCGGAGAGCAATCCGTGCTCTTCGGCGTACCAGCCGACGCATTCAAGGCCGTCAAGCAGCACTGCATGGATCACAATCTCCCATTTCCCAGAACGCTGGTTGCACCGCAAGACATGTTGGTCAATGCCACGCCGCAGTTCAATCCTGAATTTTTCTTATACGATTTCTTGTTTGTCTACGGCGCCGCCTTTACTCCCGGTCTCGCCGAAGAGCGACTCATCCTTGTACTGGATGAGGACCAGATTTCCGATGTTATGCTGGCACTCCAAACAACATTGACCGGCCCAACCCACGACGACATGATGGGCTACAAGGATGACGACGGCAATCAAATCATGTCCACGTCAACGGCGGATTTTCTCGTTGGCATCAGCGACCATATGGCCATCAAACAAGGTGACCAACCTCGGCCGCTGGATTCAATGGTCACCACCTTAAGCTTTGA
>CAZZDT010000067.1:0-9827 GCA_964652435.1 uncultured Bdellovibrionales bacterium | reverse complement strand
AAAAATGGGTCCCATTGCCAAAGACAATGGTGTCTCAGACACCAGTCGGCTGGCTCAAGACATTCTGAAGAACCCCAGTGGCAGTTTGGCAACGAAGCTTATCGAAGAGATAGCGACTCCTGAAACCGGTTTCTTTCGCGATAATCGGGCATTTAAGGCACTTAAAGAAGAAGTCATCCCACGCATCATTGAAAAGCGCGGTGTAGAGCGCACCCTCAATATCTGGTCGGGTGGTTGCTCAACAGGCCAAGAGCCCTACAGCATTGTGATGATGCTTCAGGAAAACTTTCCTCAGCTTAAAGGCTGGACCATTCGATTTATTGCCACAGATATCTCTGCGAAAGTTTTGGACCGAGCCCGCTCGGGTATCTACACGCAGTTAGAAATGAACCGTGGTTTGCCCGCTCCATTGTTGCTGAAATATTTCCAGAAGCAGGGTTTGCAGTGGCAAGTGAAACCGGCGATTCGCAGTTTGATCGAATTTCGAGAATTCAATTTGGTGAATAATTGGCCTCCATTACCAAAAATGGACATTATTTTTCTCCGAAATGTACTTGTGTATTTTCAGCCGGAAACCAAGCGAACTGTTCTTGGTAAAGTTGCTGAGACGCTCCGTCCAGATGGCTTTCTTTTCATGGGCATGGCAGAGATTCCAATGACCCGTGACAATAAGTTCGAGAAGCTCGATGTAGAGCGCTCTGGCTGCTTTGTGCTGCGTCAGTAAGCCGGCAACGGCCCAATTCCTTAAGACCTTCCGAAAAACGCATTTAAAGGCCATTCAAAGGCCTTGGTCTATGATTTTATGGTGGGGAGCCGTGCAACGCTTATGTGAAGACGCAGCAGCACCTTGTAGCCCTGTGTAGGGCGTATGCCTGAATTGTGACTAAAATTTGGATGCCAAGGACCTAGGCGATGTAGTTGCCTACGATGTCAGCCTCAGTGGTAAGGCTAAGCAGCAGCCTAGAATTGCCCAGCTCTACGGGCATGTGGCGCCAACGACCGTCATCTACGGATTCCCCGAATTCACCCTGGGTAAAGACCTTGGGAAGCCCCAGATTTTGACTCAGGTTCAAGAAACCTTTGAGCTGTCCGGCAAACATGTTGGAAAGCTCGGCCATGGTGTCACCGATCATATCAATTTCAACATCGGTCGGCTCGACCGCAAAGAGTGCGGAAGCCAACTGAGTGCAGCCCTGTAGATCTGAAGAGACCGCAACGGTGATGGGAGTTGGACCAGGCATTGCCAATACACCCGTGCAATAGAGTAGCTCTTTCTTCTGCTCAGCGGTTTGAATGGCTGTGCAGCTCTGAGAGTCGAAACTCAACATAGTGCTGGTGATATTATGAAAGACCCCAATCAGGGTATCGTCGTCTGGAATTGCTACCATTTTCTCTAAAGGCCTCTTTAGTAGTTACACTCTATGTTAATCATGACGCATGAGGGAGCTTCAATCAATCTTTGATACGATAACAGCCAGCTCGAGCTGCGTTCACACGTTCAAATGAGCGGTCTACACTCATCGGCATTTCTGCCGCTCCCAGAAAGAGAAATCCGTTTGGCTTCATCAGCTCTTTGATTTTGCCAAGGATCCTTCGCTTGGTGGGGACATCGAAGTAAATAAGTACATTTCTTAGAAAAATAATGTCCATTTTTGGCATTGGCGGCCAATTGGTCACCAGGTTGAGCTGTTTGAACTGAATCATGTTTCGAAATTCAGCTTTCATTTGCCATTCGAGCCCATCTTTTTGGAAATATTTCAGCAAGAGAGGCGCGGGGAGTCCGCGGTTGATTTCCAATTGGCTGTAGCGGCCTTGTCGGGCTTTATCGAGAATTTTGTTGGAAATATCCGTGGCGACGAAATTAACTTTCCAGCTTTTGAGCTGAGGAAAGTGCTGATCGAGAATCATGGAGATCGTGTAGGGCTCTTGACCAGACGATGAGGCGCCGCACCACATCGACAGGGAGCGCTCCCCTTTATTGTTTTCGAGAACTTCTGGAATGATGAGTTCTTGAAGTGCTTTGAAGGGGTGCATATCGCGAAAAAAACTGGTTTCGTGAATCGTGATTGCCTCAGTCACCCTTTGAAACCAAAGCTCAGTTCCCTTTGTTTTGAGCATCTGAACAAATTCTTCAATGGTTTTTAGGCCTGCTTCTTCAACAACTGGCCCCAACCGAGATTCGACAAAATAATGTTTGTTGTTGTCCAGGACGATCGCGGCGCGGTCTTGAATCAACTTTTGCACAAAATCAAAATCTTGTTGTCGAAGTGCCATGGTTCGGCTCCCTTAAAATGACCTTGAGTTTTAACTCTTGGGTTTCTTACGTACTGCTATTCGTGCTCTGATTTCTTCGGCCAGTGCAGGGATTGGCAGAATCTTCATGGCGATTCCTGCATTGGCTATGTAGCCGGGCATGCCCCATACAACTGAGCTGGCTTCGTCTTGAACCAAGACTTCGCCACCGGTTTCGTATATTTGCTGACTGCCCTTCAGGCCATCCGAGCCCATCCCTGTGAGCACAACAGAAAGGGTAGAGGCCCCATAGACGTCGGCGACGGAGCGAAAGAGTGTATCGACCGCCGGTCTGCATGAGTTTTCGGGATCGCCTTGATGGGTTTGGAGCCGAGGACCGCTGGGGGCTTTGGTGACGACCATATGAAAGTTACCCGGTGCGATCCAAACACTACCGGGTTCAATGACAGTTCCGGATACACATTCAAAACAGCGGTGTCCGGTATTTGCAGTGAGTCGTTCCGCGAGAATGCTCGTGAAGATCGGGGGCATGTGCTGAACGATCAAAATTGGAACGGGAAAAGGCCGTGGCAAGCATTTTAGCAACTGTGTCAGCGCATTGGGGCCGCCCGTTGATGTTCCGATAGCCAGAACACGAACCGGTAGGGTTGCAGGCCTACGACGGGAAGCATCAACTGCTTTGGTTCCAGGAGGAAGAGGTTTGTAGCGAATAGGTTGCTTTTGTGTCTTTGCCAGACCGCCTCGTCGGACAAATGTTTTGATCTTTGGGATCAGCTCTTGGCGAATGGTCTCAAGGGCTGAGCGTCCCCCGCTGCGGCTCGATGGCTTGGTAACGTAATCGGTTGCGCCTTTACTGAGGGCTTCGAGAGTTACTTTCGCACCACGCATCGTTTGAGTACTGAAAGCAATAACTGGGAGTCTCGCGTGTGTTTTGCGGATCCGTTCAAGCGTTTCGATACCGTTCATTTCGGGCATATCCATGTCCAAAATGACAACGTCGGGTTTTAATAGGGGAAGTTTCTTGAGAGCGATCTTACCGTTTGCCGCTGTACCGACAACAGTGAGAATGGGATCACTCGATATGATATCGGAGAGCATTCTGCGGACGACAACCGCGTCGTCCACAATCAGAACGCGAATCAAGCCCACTGATCAACTCGTGAGCCCAAGAATCTCCAGCTTCTCAGCGATCATCTCTTTGGTGAATGGCTTCATTAGGTACTCATTCGCACCTGCCTCGAGGGCTTTAGCCATCTGTGAGATTTCGCTCTCCGTCGTGACCATCATAACATTCAGGTCATTGTACTTGGAATCAGCCCGGATATTGCAAAGGAATTCATATCCATTCATTTCCGGCATGTTCCAGTCGACGAGGGCAAGATCAGGTACTCCAATTTCACCAAGCTTTGCCAGTGCTTGTTTACCATCACCCGCTTCAAACACCTCGAAGCCAAGGTCTTTGAGAATTTTGCCGATGATTCGGCGAATAGCTTTGGAGTCATCAACTACCAGTGCACGCATGTAAATTATCCGTCTCGAAAGGTTTTCAGCCCTTAACTGCTTACTTTCGTAATCTTAACCGTTTTAAAAACGATATTGGTTTGCCAGGTTTGGGTCAATCAATAAAGCTGAAAGCCCCGAACCCACTAAGGGTCCCCATTCAGATCACTTATAAAAATAACTCCAAACAAACTTTGGAGCAAATATTCAATTTTTATATTCTAAGCTTCTGGTACATATTTCCAAACTTCTACGCGAAACCAGATACCTTCTGACTCCATCGTAGCGGCCCCAATGGGCTGGCAGTGTGGAATATCTACCGTTAACTCGATTCCTTCTGTGATCGTGGGAAGACTCAGCAGGCTTTTCGGCGCGAGCTTTCCTTTGATCAATCCGCCCACCTGGTTGGCAAGTTCACCAACGGCATCGTGGACATCTTCAGCTTCAACTTCGTCTGTTTCCATTCCGAAAATATGGGCTGCGCTCATTTTTGCGAGCCGATTTTCGAAATCAAGGGTAACGCCGCCTTTCCAGTCTCCCTCGAGGAGAATGGAGCCAATGGTGGCTCTACCATCCGGACGATCTTCACCGCCTCGGTCAGCCTTTAAAATCAGCCCAAAACCCAACATTGGTGACCACACCTGCTGGGTAATACGAAAGATCTCTTCTGCTGAAATACTATCCATTAGACCGCTCCAAGCGAAGTCTAAGAGACTCTGGGGTTTGTAGACCTTTGGTTTGACGATACGAAAACAACTTTTCTTTCTCCCCTTTGGCAACCTTGCCCAGACACTAGATCGATTATCGCCGATTGGAGTGCCGATCAACGGCCAGCGAAATTTCAATCATAAACCGTCCCAAACGGGCTTCATTTTCCCGTCTCTAAAAGAGCTTCGCTTGTTTGCCGATTAAATGCAAATCCCCTGATACCATAGGCTTAAGTCATGCCACCCGGTCCTCTGAAATCACTGTGAATTGGCGACGATCGTAGCGCCTTGATTCACGAGGTATTTCACCAACTCTGTGTGATATCCGGCAATCGCGGTGACCAAAACGGTGAAACCAGCCTCATCCTGAGCATTGATATTGGCTCCAGATGCTAGCAATCTCTTCACGCTTTTGAGGTCTCCAGCCTCGGCTGCTGCCAGTAAAAGTTCGTTTTGGCCCAAGCCTTCACCAAAAAGTCGCTTGTTATCGCCATCGGTTTTGGGTTTTTCCAAACCGGTTTGGGCCCCTTGATTGATAAGATAATCAACAATTTGGACGTTGTAGTTGGCCATGGCGTTGACGAGTACGCGAAAACCATGTTCGTCGGTGGAGTTCACATCTGCTCCAGCCTCCACAAGTGTTTTGACCTGTGTGAGATCTGCGGCGAGCACCGCATCGATCAAGGGGTTGGGCTTCGCTTCTGAGGTTGCTTTCGCCGGCGTTGATTCTACAGGGGCGGCTTTGGGTGGTTCTGCAGTTGTAGCGGCTCCTGAGCAGCCACTGAAGGCCATCCAGCTACAGGATAAAATGGTGACAGTTGCCAATCGAAGCATGTTTCCCCCTTTTCAGGCTGCTCACGCTAGCCCGTCAATTTGGGGGAGTCAAACAAACGTTTTCTGTGGGTTAAAGAGGGGCTAAAACCGGCTTCGGATGGCCCAAAGATCGGGAAAAAGTGGGGTGAAGAGCGTTTTTCTCAAATATTCGGCTCCTGCGGAACCTCCGGTGCCAATTTTTGCGCCGATCGTTCGCTCAACCATTTTGACGTGTCGGTAACGCCATTCTTGAATGCCTTCATCTATGTCGACCAAGAGTTCGCAAATCAAAGATACAACCGGTGCATTTTTGTACACCTCGAGCAATGCATCTTGGATTTTTTCGTCGGGGTGGGTGGATTCATCCCGAGCGTATGGCTTTTCGGGTTGAGGAATATCGTGACCTTTTTTGCGCAAGTACCCCAGAAAGACCGCGTAAAGACTTGGTTTATCCATGCGTGCCTCAATGCGTTGGCGTGCGGGGCTGCCTTCTGGGTGAGGTGCTAACAATCGAGCACTGCGTTTGCCCAAGGCACATTCGAACTCTCGAAACTGCGCGGACTGAAACCCACTGGATGTTGATAGACGATCTCGAAAAGACTCAAAGCTCATTGGGGTCATGGTTTCTAAAATATCAATTTGCGAAACCATTGTTTTTAAAATGGTACGGATCCGCTTCATCGTATGCAGGGCCGCCGGTGTATCTCCATCGCTTAATTTAACTTCGAGAAAATCAACTTCGTGTAGAATCTGTTTGAACCAAAGCTCATAAACTTGGTGGATGATGATAAAGAGCAGTTCGTCTTGCTCGGGCCCATCTGAAAGCTCTTTTTGAAGGCTGAGCAATTCATCGACCTGTAGGTAACTGGTGTAAGTGACTGTCATAACAATGTAAGGTTCCTAAGTTGGAATGGTTATTCTGAACACCATTTTCCAATGACCCGCACCAGTGCTTCTTTGTTGACTGGCAGGCTTATGGTGTCGCTCATTCCCGCTTTTAGACAAGATAAGGTTTCTGCGGATTGAGCATTTTCGGTTAAACCGATCACCGGAATATTCCCATTTGTTTTCATCAAGGTCAGCATCGCATCGAGGCTTTTTCCATTGAATCCATCAAGTCCGAACAAAATGAGATCGAAGGATTCTTTGGCCATTTCTGTGATAGCGGCATCGAGATGATGGGTGGGGGTGACGCTGGTGCCGAGTTGACTTAAAAGTTTGAGGCTTTCGGTTTCTGTGTCTGGGTTTGTGTCCAGTAAGAGGATTCTCTTGTTTTTAAAGAGCTCTTCGCGGGCACTGTGACGGGTAATGATCGCTTTGGGTTCTTTTGAGTTCTCAACTCCAAGCACAGTGCAAAGCACATCCCGGATAGCGCCTCGCGGCACGGGCTTCGGAAGATAGCCTTTGAAGCCGATGTTTTGGCAGAGTCTGGCGGAACCAGGGCTTGCCTCGGAAGTAAGGACAATCAGATTGATTCCTGCCAGTGATGGATGACTTGTGAATTGGCGCATCGCTTCAGGAGCTTCTAGGTCGGGTCGCATCATGTCGATCAGCGCCACTTCGGGTTTTTCATCAGCTTTGGCAAGGTAGCCTAAGGCTTCCGTCACCGAATGAAACGAAACGACTTGCATGCCCCACTCAGTCAGGGTGCGTGTGGTTATGGATAGTGCCACGCGATTATCGTCTATGAGCAATGCGGTGCGACCTTCAAGCTCTGCAAGGCGGATAGGTTGACCGGAGTGCGGGCTGTGTTGGGCCTTGTTAAGACTGATTTGAAAGCAGAACATACTGCCTTCTCCAACGGTGCTATCGACCCACATTTGGCCGCCCATTTGTTCGACCAAGCGTTTTGAGATGGCCAATCCAAGGCCAGTCCCACCAAATTTGCGGGTGGTGGATCCATCGGCTTGCCTAAAAGACTCGAAGATGACGGCTTGCTGATCTTCGGGGATGCCGATTCCAGTATCTTCAACCGCAAACTGAATCGCGATGCTATCGTCTCTTTCTTCTTCCACACAGGTTCGAAGAACAATGTGTCCCTCAGCGGTAAATTTTGCCGCGTTATCGACCAGGTTCATGAGAATCTGGCGAACCCGGGTAGGATCTCCGCACACGGTGCTTGGAATATTCTCGATGTCCACGATGAACTCGACGGGACTTTCTTTGAACCGTTTTTTGATGATGTCGCAGACATCAAAGAGCATTAGCTCCAGATCAAAGTCGATGTTGTCGAGCGCTAAGGTGTGGTTTTCAACTTTGGAGAGGTCCAGGATCTGATCGATGATCCCCATGAGGTTATCGGCAGAATGCTTAATGAATTCAATGGACTCGCGGTGCTCTTCGCTTAATTCTTCATCGTCTACGAGAATATCAACGAAGCCCAAGATACCGTTCATGGGAGTACGAATCTCATGACTCATATTGGCCAAAAATTCGCTCTTGATACGGTTGGCTGCAACCAGCTCGTCGCGGGCTGCCTGAATTTCTCGCGTTCGGCTTTGCACCATGCTTTCGAGTTGCTCTCGCTGCATTTCCGCAAAGCGAGCCAAAGTCCATTTCCGGGTCAGTGAAATCGCCAGCTGGCTCACTTCAACGTTGTCGAATGGTTTTTTGAGAATCAGAAGCTGGTCGGTGCGCCCGAGGCGGTCGATGATCTCGCCCCAAGAATAGTCTGCAAAGGCCGTACAAATCACCACTTGGATATTTGGGTCGACTTTCCAAATGTGCTCGATGGTTTTGAGGCCATCCCACCCTGGTGGCATTCGCATATCGACAAAAGCAACCGCAAAGGGGGTGCCAGCTTCCACTGCTTGCTGCGCTTTTTGGAAGCCTTCGGCGCCTTGGCTGGCAAACGTGAGTTCGAATTTCGCTCCCATAGATTGGGCGCTGCCGGAGTTGTCATCGCCAAAGAGGCTGGCCTCAAGGTCTTCAAGCTCGCCGCTTGCGCTGTCGTCGGCTAGGATTTTGCGGAAGTCATCGTGGATGGCTTCGTTATCGTCCACCACGAGAATTCTGTTGTTATCGTTCTCATCCACTTTAAGCATGCGCGTCACCAGCAAAGATTAATGGCATTTCGAGTATAAAGGTAGCCCCTTGGCCTTCTCCTGGGCTTGTTGCTGTTAAGGAGCCGCCCATTTCTGTTGCCGCCAGCGCTCCCGTGTGGAGCCCAAAACCGTGCCCGGTCTTCTTTGTGGTGAAGCCGTGGGCGAAAATACGGGTTAAGTTGTCACTGGAAATACCGTTGCCTGTATCTCGCACTGAAACTTGGACTCCCGGGCCATCTACTTGCTGGATGGCAATAAAGATTTTGTTCGAACTTTCCGGGTTCTCAGTAATCGCTTCGCAGGCATTTTTCACCAGGTTTACCAAAATTTGTAGAACTTTTTGCTTCTCAAGCATGATCGGGGGCAAGGAAGTCTCGCCTGAGGCTTCAATTTCGATGTTGCCCCGGTCGATAGCGAGCCGATTGATGTGAATGGCATCTTGGACAAGCTCCTGGAGTGAGAGTGCCTCGGCCACCCCGGCCACCTTTGCGTAAGATTGCTGAACGCCAACAATGTCTTTGATGTGTGCAATATTTTTTGTGAGTGTTTGCATCTCACTTAGGAGGACTTGTCGCTCATCGTCGACTTTGTCCGCCAGCAATCCAAGGTAGCGGGGCAGTTGTTTACCGCGGGCGTCACTGCTTAAAAACTCACCGATATTTTCCTGGTGCTCGTCGAGCATATTGGTGGCTTTTCGTAGGCCCAGCGCTTGGGAGTTACGTACTTTCTCGGCCACCAAGGTAGCAGAGACATTTACACTGTTAAGAACGTTGCCAACATTGTGAAGAACGCCCGTGGCAACTTCAGCCATACCCGCTTGTCTGGATGTCTCCAGGAGCTGCGCTTGCATTTCGGTAAGCTGAGCTTGTGCCTTTTTACGTTCTTGGATTTCGTTCGTTAAATTATCGTTGGCTTTTTTGAGAGCGATCGCTTGCATCTCCAAGCTTGCAATGTTGCTTTCAATGGCGGCTTGGTGGTTTTTCAAGTTGGACGCCATGGTATTCATGGCTTCTCCCAAAGTGTCGTACTCTGACGCCAGAGCGACTTTCACTGAAAGATCGCCAGCCGCAATATCTTCAGCCAGACGTACTTTCTTATTCAGGTTGTCCGCAAACTCATCCATGGCGCGGGCCATGCGTCCAATCTCATCGTTGGTATCGATGCGCAGTCGTCTTTCCAAGCGGCCCCGGCCGAGATCTTCAAGCATGCGAACGGTTCGAGCCAGAGGTCTGGTGATCAAGCGATTGATGGCCAGCTGCATGATGACGCTGGAAGCGGCGATAGCAATGACGAATGCCAGTAAGTTGAGTCGCTGACCTTGTTCGGTATCGCGAACAACGTCTTTGAGACCCTGTTTAAGTTCTTTGGAAAAGACTTCAGCAAGATTCACCAGATCTTTGAGAAGAATCTGTTGTTCTTGCCTTAAGTTGCCCATTTGTTTGCCAATGCTTGGGTCATTTAAGGCGGCAGCGGCGCTGGCGGCGTAAACTTCGTTGGCGGTGCGAGTAAA
>CAZZDT010000066.1:0-9833 GCA_964652435.1 uncultured Bdellovibrionales bacterium | reverse complement strand
CATTTTTGAAATTGTGTGGAGCGCAGAAGTGTAAATGATAATTTCATACTTTTATGAATAAATTGTTACCTGAGACTTCTGCGAAATACTTGTCGGATCACTCAGAATCAGGCACATGGGCTCTTCGTTCTGTTACTGCGGGCTTTGAGACGGCTCTTGGGCAGCAAAAAAGCCGTTTGTCTCTGTGTCCTCGGAGTATTCTGAATCATTGAAATATGTGGGCATGGGGCTGGAAGATGAAGAGGTTATACCTTGGACAACTTGCGTGTACTCATCATTGAGAGTGAACCTTCGGTGCGCATCGATGTACGCGACGCCTTGCGACGTTTTGGTCCTGAGTTATTCGAAGCATCGAATGTAGATGAAGCGAAGATTTTTCTTAGTCGAGTCGCTTTCGACGTTATCGTTTTGTCTATGGACTTGGAGGATGACTCTTCGAAGACTTTTCTCGCAACCTTGCCCGACCTTCTCCATACTCCCTATGAAGTTATCTTACTGACTAAAAGTCGCGATGCTCGGGTTCGAGAAAGCTATTTTGAACTCGGAATTTCTCACCTTCTGATGAAGCCCATCGATTATCAAAATCTTGGTTATGTGGTTCGTAATGCATCCATGATTCGAGCTCGATTGCGTTACTTGGAGGAAGCTACGCTTGGGGAGGTCGATGACGCGAACCAAGAAGTAGATAGATTGAGCCAAGAACTTGAGGCTCTGAAAATAAAGTTGGAAAGCCGGGATGCATTGTTAGCCAATCTCGCTTCTTTGAGCCACGATTTCAGAACACCATTGCAGGTGATCGTTGGTTTCTCAGAGCTGCTGTTGGGAACGCATTTGAGTCCAGAGCAGGTTGAGTGGACTGAATCCATCAGGCGTTCAGGCGGCGATATTTTGAGTCTTGTAAGAGAATTTCTTGAGCTTCAATCTTCACCAGATTTATCGACTCCTGCGGCCAGTGGTGTTGTTGATATCAAACGGTTTTTGGAAAATCAGGTTCAAATGAGCCGAGTTTTGGTCGGTAACAAAACCTTGAAGTTGTCATTTGAATACAGCGACGCGGCGCCCGAAACAGTTCTGGTACCCGAAGTGCTTTTACGCCGTATCGTTCAAAATCTGTTGACCAATGCCATCAAGTTTACAACTCAAGGTGAAGTTCGCTTAAAAGTAGAAGGACGCCAGATTGGTCAGAACGCGCATTTGATGATTTCGGTTGTCGATTCTGGAGAAGGTCTGGATCCAGGTATTCAAGACAGCTTGTTTGAACGGGGTGTTCAGGGAGCCCGAACGGATTCGGGTTTCGGGCTGGGGCTCTCTGTATGCCGTGAACTCGTTGAAGGGCTGGGCGGAAAGATAGGAGCCGAGAACCTTGCCAATGGGGGCTCGAGGTTTTGGTTTAAGCTTAAGCTCCCTGTGGTCCAAGAAAAGCCTTCAGCGGTCATTTTACCGGCTGAGGAAATGGAAGCCCCAAAACCGAAAATATTGGTGGCCGATGATGATGTCATGGCTCAAAAGTTGGTGCGGCGGCTCTTAGCGCAGATGGGTTTTGGTGTGGAACTTGTGACCAACGGTCACGATGCATTGGTGGCCATGATGAACCAGGATTTTGAAGCGGTTATTATGGACTGCGACATGCCAATCATGGACGGCTTTGAAGCGACCCGTCTGATTCGGGAAAAAGAGAGCAAAAGTACGCGGAGTCACAACACACCGATCATTGCTTTGACCGGGCATGCTCAGGCCGAAGATCGTGAAGCTTTTCAGAATGCTGGGGCAACCGCCCACGTGTCAAAACCCGTTGCCCTGAGTGAACTTGAATCGATTCTACGTGAACACCTGAGCCATCGGCTCGAGGCTCAGCACGCGGATTCATAACTTTTTGAAGTCTTTTCAACCCTCAAGCAAATTCTGTGAATTCCTGGAAAGTCAGGATGTCCACACTTGGAGCCGACCATTGAGGGGATGATTTCTTCTTGGCTTGTGGTAAAATTCAAGCAGGAGGGTTCGCGTAATGATGTTGTCTTGGGGAGGGCGAGAACGCCGAGAAGCGGAGCGCTGCAAAGTTGACGTGCCGTGTAAATTGGTTGTCTCAGGTAATATTTGGACCGGAACGACAAAGGATATCAGTTTAACGGGGGCATACTTTGATCCCGGAAAAGAAAATCCGGTACCTGAGTCGTATCTTGCGCAACCCGCGCTCTTTGAGCTGCTGCTACCGCGCCAACCCTTACGAGCGGATTGCACCATCGTGCGTGTCCGAGGCGGTGCCATTGGACTTCGCTTTATTGGATTCCAAGGTGGCAGTGGTCGTGATGTTCTTATCGATTTTCTGGAGACGCAGCTTAGCCGCGTTGTCTAATTTGATTAAAGTTGTTCGGCTCTTTGTCTCTGCGTTGGGGGACCTCAGGGAGCCAAATTTTAAATTCGCATCCTTTACCCAGTTCAGTCTCTAAGTTGATATGACCCCCGTGAAGTCTTGTCACCCATTGCACCATATGAAGCCCTAAGCCGGCCGCATTTGTATCTGTTTGGGTAGTGAAGAATGGGTCGAAAATACGCTGGGCAACTTCGTTTGAAATACCGGGGCCATTATCCGAGACCAAAATTGAAACACCACCATCTTGTTCATAGGTTGAAAGCTTAATCGCGCCATTGGGGCCGGCTGCTGTAATGGCATTGCGAAGGAGATGTTGGATGCTTTCATCTATTTTGGATCCGAAGGCTTGAATGGATCCCGGATACTCTAGAGAGAAGCTTACACTGGGATTCCCTTCTCTAAGCTTTTCTGTATCCCACGCCGATAAAATCGCGACATTGGGCTCCCAATTGGCCAATGATAATTCGTCTGTTCCAAAACGAATCAGTTCATCAATGAAATTAGATACTTTATGCGAACTCCGCTCGATGATCTCGAGCATTTGTGTCGTCTGCTGACTATTTTGATTTTCAATATCTTTTCGAACCGTTGGTAAGCCGTTGATGATGACGTTGAGTGGATTACGCAATTCGTGCGCTAAGCCTGAGGCTAAAGCGCCCATTGCTGAGGCCACGCGCTCGCGAGCAAGTTCAGTGGCCAGCGACTTGAGCCGCAATTGAACTTCGATACGTGCGAGCAATGTATTTAAGCTAAATGGTTTAGCGATGTAGTCGTTTGCTCCGCAGGCGATACTGTCTTCGATGGTTTCATCCTCTGCACGAGCACTGAGGAGAATACACGGCAAGTCCGTCATGGAACGTGTTTGACGTAGCCGCCGAATCAATTCAAAACCCGACATTCCTGGCATCATTGCATCGGAGATAATTAAGTCTGGTGAGCGGTTGGCGGTAATGTCCAACGCTACATCACCGGAACTGGCCGAGAGTATCGTGTAGTGCGGCTCCAAAGCTTCATGTAGATATTTACGCAGCTCATCGTTATCCTCAACAATCAAAACGCGCTCTCTGGATGCATTGGTCGGCGGGTAAAAATCTGTCGGGGCGCTAGATTTACTCTTCAGGATATCCCGAGTGCTGTTGATGGCATCCCAGTTTTGTGGGTTTGGAGCGGTTTCAGTTCCGGCACTGCGTGGAAAAGTAAGCGTGAACTTCGTCCCCTCTCGTCTTGAACTTTCAACTTCAATATTTCCGTTGTAGAGCTCAATCAGTTCTTTGGTTACAGAAAGGCCGATTCCAAATCCGCCCCCACGTCGTGTCTGCGGGCTTTCTGCTTGAACGAACCGATCAAAGATATGGGGTAAATCTTTCTTGGTGATTCCAACGCCAGTATCGCGGACAGTGATCAGGCATGATTCTGATTTGGCATGAACATGCACATTGATTTGCTCACCCTTTTCCGAAAACTTAAACGCATTGATGAGTAGATTGTTGAGGATGGTCTGAAGGTGTTGAGGGTCAATTGTGATAACCACTTCAGAGGGAGCGCCGGTGAGAGTCAACTCTATCTCTCGTTCGTCCGCCAAGGGTTGATAACCGCTGAGTAATGACCGTGTGAAATTGTTGACATCAACGGGGCGCTGGGAACTGGCAAGTGACTGGTGGTCAAGTTGAGCCAGTGTGAGAATATCATTTACCAGAGCGAGCAGCTGCCTTGCTTGTCGGCGTAGGATACTTAACTTCTCGCGGGTTGGACCTTTAAGACCAGGGCTATTTGATAAAATCCCGTCCAATGGCAGCAGAATCATTGTTAAGGGAGTTTTTAATTCGTGAGTAATATTGGCAAAAAAGCGGGTTTTGGCTTCATCGTTCTCTTGAAGTTTATGAACGTTTTCTTGGAGTTCCGATGACATTTGTTCTAGCTGTTTTGTACGTAGAGCCAGTAAGTGTCTGGATTGGAACTCATTCTGCCGCAGCTTGGTTTCGAGATGGCAACCTGCTGTCCCGAGTGCTCCAACAAAAGCCATCAAATATGCCTGCTGATACATGATATCGTATTCAATGGTGTCAAAAACGATTAGACCCGGCACCACATAGACAAGGGGTGCAAGTAGACTCATCAGTGCCATCGTTTTTGCAGACCAACAGGAAAGTAATCCACAGGCCAGTAAGACAATAATGTGACCGAAAAAGAGTTGATTGGAAAACGAGCCGCTGGTGATGATCCCTGTTTCGTTGAGGAGCAGAACCCATATTGCGATAGCAAAACTGGAGTGGTGCGCAATTTTATGTTGGCTCGGAGCAAAGAAGAATCGATAGAGGAGAATAGCAATGGCTGTTGTAATCAGACGTAGGATGCCCATTTCCTGGACTTGGTCGGGTGTATTGACCATGTCTCGTAATGAGCCCAGAGGTACCAGGATAAAGACAATCCAGTATCCAACTTTGGATCGGGAAATCTGAACCTTGCGGATATAGTCCTGGTAAAGTTCGAGATTGAACTTTTCCGACACGTGATCGCTCGACACGATGGTGTTCCCCCGTTGACTCTCGAATACAGATTAGAATTGTGCTACCCAGGCCAATTATCCTTTAAATTAAACGCCGCCGCAAGGAGCGTAAGTGCTTAATATTATTCGAGATTGTTCGGTCGTGGTTTTGGCGACTTGGCCTAGCGGCTGGATTTACGAGAGTTTTAGAAATGAGAGCTGACTGAACTGAAGAGTTTATTGGTGGCGCTCTCGCATACGTTCAATGAGCAGGCTCAGCCGATGTTTGTAGGTATGGCAATCGTGAACCCTTTTCTGGGCGGCTTGAACGATGGCCTTACGCTCGCTTTCATTTTTTTCGAAGTATAGAGCTTTGTCTTGAAGCTCCTCAGCAGATTCGTAGGTGATGATTTCCTTGCCAGGTTCAAAGTGTTCTAGGGCATCGGCTTGAGCATCGGTGATGAGAAAACCTCCGGATGCAGGGACATCAAATACGCGTTGATTAACTGCGGTTTGCATCTGCATACTGGTTGCGTTGAGGTTGATGACCGAGTTTTCATAGACTTGACTGAGTGACTCTCCGTAGTCAACAGGACCCATGAACTCCGATTTCGGCATGATTTGGGGCCAGTTGGGGTCTCCATAAATCTTTAAATTGGGACCATCGAAATTCTTAAGAAGTTCATTGCGATATCGTGCGGTTGCCGTCCAGGTAGTGGCGCCCAATAGGTTGGCAACGACTTCTCGATCTGCGTTCGGTAATTTTTTTTCAATCAGATGGCTTAGATCGATGTGCCTATCTCGGTAGAGCGCTTCGGCTAACTCTTGAACAATGTGTTGGTGGTTGGGCTGGATACGAGCGCTCCATTTTTTTCTGGCTCGGGTCATGCTGTCACCAACGAAAGAGATGGGCTGAGGATGACCCTGTTTTCGTGGCTTGAATACGGAGATGTCTGTTCCAAGAGGTAGGTAATGAGTGTCATCTAGCCCGAAAGACTTCAGTTTGGGAACGAGAGTTCTCTCCCACATGAATAGAGTTGTCATGGACTTAGCTGGAACACCTATACCGCCGAGTACGAATTCGGGGCTGTCCACGTACCAAGCGGCCACCGGCAATTTGATCTCTTCAAAAATTTGTCCGATGGTTCCACCTGCATCAAAACCAATGTGGTTAATGGTTAAAAGCATATCGGGCTTAAATTGGACGAGGACCTTAACAAGTTCCCGCACAAGCTCACTGGCCGTTTCTGGAACGGGAAGATAATAAACTTTATGTCCGAGCTGCTCGAGTGCTCTCTGACTTTCTCGTTGGAGGTGATACTTTTTTCCTGGAATTAAGACACGCAGTTCTTCGCTCTGAAATCTGGGATGACTAAGTTGTTTTTTTATCTGAGATTCAGCGCCGAGAATTGATGTCATCAGAATAAATTACCCTAAGGTGAAAGTTGTTTCTGATTCTATCGATTGTTTTACCGGAGGCAAGCTCCAAACATATGCTCGTGAGAAGCTCGCTTTACTTGGCCGGAGCTACCTTTGGCGGCTCTTCCTGAATAAATTGAAGCAATTGCCTCGTAAATCTCGTCATGGAGACCTGAAGTGTCTTTTCGTAGGCTTTGAGTAGAGCGGTGTTGTACCATTTGGAATCAGGGCTGTTCTCGAAACGAACCAGTTTTTCCATCTCTTCATCGCTAAGTTCTCGGTAAACAAAGCTGGCTGTCACCAACATGGCTTTGTGCATAGCCTTAACCACACTTTGCATGGATTTACGTAGCTCGGAGGCGGGTTCATGATGAGGCTTTTGGCCAGCAAGCTTTTTCTGGTGCTCGAGTTCAAAGAAAATCGTTTCAAGCGGGGTCACAAGCGTAAGGGATGCAAATTTTGCTGAGCCCGAGGCCGTAAGTAGTTCGGCAAGTTTCTCAAATCGCTTTGGGTTTGGCTTGGGTTGTTCAACAAAATCTTTAAATGCCGGGTCTTCTGGGTCGAATTGATGGCCGGCGGCTCCATAAAATTTGCCAAGTGGTGTTTGATAAAAGGTAAGGACTTCTTGTGCCTTTTTAAGTTTGAAATTCTTGAGCAAATGACTTTTGAGCATCCGTTGGAGTTTAGATGACTCCATATTCTTATCCAAAATATTCAAGATGCTGGCTTGATAGTCTGGTGGAAACTCACGAAAACGGTCGTCAAGCATTTCTTTGATTGGCATTTTCAGTGGAAGTGATTCGAATAGCTCATCGGTGTGAGTAATAGACCAGATTTGGTTAAGGACATCTTCCGATGGAGTATGAGCAATTTTCGGAGATGCGTTAGGCGAGGCGGCGCAAGCTGTTAAAAACAGCAAGACACTCGCTTTCAAAATGAGATTGAACGTAAAGCAACAAAAAGGCCGCTCAAGCCAGGAAGTGGATTGAGCGGCCAGATTTATTTTTGTTTGGTCTTGAGCCACGCTTGATTATAGCGCTTTGTCAATCAATGCAGAGATGGCATTGATATCCGTTGGGTTGCTTACGCGCTGACCATTTACAAACATGGTCGGTGTGCCGCTTACCGCAACTTTTTCACCAAGTTTCATATCGGCATCAACCGCAGCTGCGTAGGTCTTGTTAGCCAGTGCAGCGTTGAATTTCTTCATGTTGAGCTTTAACTCTTTGGCATATTTCTTAAGGTCGGCTTCAAACATTGCCTTTTGGTTGGCAAAAAGTTTGTCGTGGTATTCCCAGAATTTCCCTTGCGCGTTTGCAGCCAGTGAAGCTTGCGCCGCAAGGTGAGCTTCCTTGTGGAAAGAGAGTGGGAAGTGTCTAAATACGATGCGAACCTTGTCACCATATTTTTTCTTGATTTCGTCGGCAGCGTTGGCGGCTCGTGTACAGTAGGGGCACTGGAAATCAGAGAATTCAACCACGGTTACTTTGGCGTCTTTTGAGCCAAAGGATGCAACGTCGCCCGCGGCCAATTCAGCGGCTACTTCTGGGCTAAGTGGCTTGTTCTGCGCTTCCATGCGTTGGAGTTCAGCAAGAACTTGTTTGTATTGTCCAAGCATTTGTACACAGCGGTCTGGTGGGAACTGCTTGGTCTTCTCGCGAACCATGCCGCATGTTTGTGTTTCTGGTCCGAGGTCAGCACAAAGTTTCTCGATAAGCTCAGTACACTTGGCACCCAATGCTGCAATCTTTTCCTTGGTAACCGTCATATCGTTCATGCCGGCCCAACAGGCAGCTGCTGGCATCAGGTTGGTTGTGTCTTGGGCTGCCTTACAGGCAGGTGTTTGCTCACCAAGTTCTGTACAGAGTTTGGCTGCATATTGCGTACAAGCATCTTCTGGAGCAGCGGTAGCTTGGCTGCCAGGCTGGCAAGCAAGTAGCAAGGCACTGGCCATGGTCGCCAAGAAAAGGGTTGAGCGTTTGTTTTGAGTTGTCACTTTCGTTGTCCTTTCAGCATCAGGATTTGAAAATAGGCATACCTGATGGGTGGGTCTTATACCCCTGGGGCAGGGCTATGGATAGGGGCAGGTACTCAAGATTTACTGAGAAATACGGGCAAGTCGTCAATATTGCCGGATTATTACTAGAAATAAGGGGTTAGCTGTGCGGAAATCGGTGGGAGTGGAGGGGGAATCGCCTTCTGGAGAGAACCACCGTCAAAAAAATACACAACATGTGAAATTTGAAACCGATAAGTAATTGGCAAGGCCAGCTCTGCGAGCCGGGCTTGCGGATAAAAATAACAATAAGAATAAATTTTGGAGCCTATAAGATGTCGTCCTTTTCTGCGATTTCACCTACTTCTGCGTCAAGTCAACCTGCTGTTTCAGTTCCCCAAGCAGATCCCTTTGTTTCCTCTGTTTCGGAAGTTGCGGCTCCTACGGGTGTCTCGGCCATCGCGCCTTCGGATGCGTTGGCCCGAGCACCACAAAATTCAGAATCGCTGGAAAAGGTGGAGCCTGGGTTTATTTATCGAATGAAACAAAAATTCTGGGCGGCGATTGTTGATTTTGTTTTTAAGTCAGCAACCATTCAAAAAATAGAGGCGCCGGTGAACGAGCAACTTCCAATGGTTCGGTTTTCCGATAAGTTCCCGGGAATTGATATCCCAAATATCTATACCACTGATGGTGTACCCGCGGCAGAAGCTTCGAAGTCCAAGGAGTATCTCTTTGCCTTCATTCGTTGGCTTTCGAGTAACCTTTCGCTTCATGGCGAAGGTTTGCCTCAGGTTCCTGCAGACCATGATGCGATCATCGACGAAGCTTTTCCCGCCGCTTACCGAGAGCTTTTGCCTATTCCTGTGGTGCCGCCAGAAATCAGCGCCCGACCTGACGATGTTCTGGGCACACTTGCACTCTCTGGTCCATTTGCCGGTTATATTGAAAAAGTAAACTCAAAGCCGAATGAGTATGTGATTGATATGTCTTCTTTGGAAGGCATCCCTGTCCGTGATGGTTTGTCACCTTTAGGATGTAAGGCATATTTTAATTACTCGCCTTCACAAAAGCGGATGAACACGAGCCATATTGAATACCAGGGTAGAGTGGTTACGCCTCATAGCGAGGATTGGGAACAGGTACAGAAAATAGCTCTTTGCTCGCTTTCAACCGACATGACCATGATTCGTCATCTTGCCGATACACATTTGTTGGTGGCAGGAACTTTTGCCGGCGTGACAACCAATCAATTGAATGCGGAACATCCTCTTCGAAGATTGTTGCATCCCCATTACCACCTCACTTTATCAACCAATAACTACAAGGTTCCTAACCTGATTTTAAGTGATTCATCTTCTCTGCCAAACATCTTTAGCTATGAGCGCAAAGAAATTTATAAGGTGATGAATGACTATGCTGGTGCATTTGATATTTCACGAATGGATCCTAAGGCAGATGCCGAGCGTCGAGGTATGGCAGGTGCTTTGGGGGTCGATGGTAAACCCATAGAATACCCATATCTTGATAACGTTTCGGATATGCAAAATGTAATCGAAGAT
>CAZZDT010000065.1:0-9946 GCA_964652435.1 uncultured Bdellovibrionales bacterium | reverse complement strand
TACGTGTTGTAGGGGAGTTGTTGCCCGGAGTAGTTTCAGGTCGTGTGACATCAGCAGGAATCGGCTCAACACCAAGCTCGCGCAAAACACGTGGAAAACGAGTTTTGTCGCTGTCAGGAGCATTACACGCGGAAGCGATATCCGTCGCGCGTACCTCGTGCCCTGCTTCTTTTAAAATTTGCACCATGTGACTTCCCATAAAGCCGCATGCGCCTGTAACCAATGAAACCGGTTTCTTTGCCATGTTCAAAATCCTCCAAGCATCGTCATCGTAAGGTGGGTATTCAAAGTGATCATACCACTTCGGATAATTGGTAGTACCTCTTGGCATTATATCTGTCAACCAAAATGTAGGTGCGGGTAAGTTAACGCGCTGCAAGATGATCGATTTTAAGCGCAGCTCCCCATTTTTGGTCACAAAAGAAGAAACCAGTGAATGAAATCAAGGAGTTAGTTGGCCGCGCAAGCCTCTTCCATGGAGAGATAATTGGCCTTTGGATACTTCGTTGTTGCCCGAGCAAGCATGTCTAGAATCATCTTTTCGGTGATGACTTCAGGTAACAAATCGTATGTTCCGTCTGGGTAGTACACAACGTAAGCTGGGATGCCAGTGCGCCCCAAGTTTTCCAACCACTTGGTTATATCCTCATCCTCATTGGTCCAATCGGCAACCATAGGCAGGATATCAGTCTCAACCAAGGCAGCCCGAACGGCTTCGGTTTCAATGAAAGCTTTCTCGTTGGTTTTGCAGTTCAAGCACCAATCGGCAGTGTAATCCATGAAGACCGGCCGTTGACGCTTATTCTCAAGACCAACCCGGAACGGGCTGAAGTCTGCCCAATTGATTTTGCCATCCTTTACAACGGGATCGATGGCTGTAACCGACTGTTTTACTTCATCTTTAACCGGCTTGGTAAAGTCAATCATCTGTGTGCCGCTGCCAATCAGAATCAAAAGCGCGGCCGCCCGCACCCCCAACCTACGCTGCATGCTGTGCTGCAAACCGCCGAAGTGCTCCACGGCCCAAAGGGCCAAAGAAACCAAGAGCAAAAAGCCTAAGAACCACTGCGCGCCATCGCGAGTAATCTGCCCCATTAACACGCCGAAAAGCCAAACCGCGGCCGCCAAAAGGGTAAAGCCCATGAGGCTTTTAAAGGTGTTCATCCAGTTACCAGGACGCGGCAAAACCTTGCTGGCACCTGGAACAAAACTGATCAGAGCGAAAGGAAACGCGAGGCCCAAACCGATGAAAATGAAGATTGCCAGAGTGATGTACCAGCTCACTCCTGAACCCAGAGCAAAAGCCGCCGCCGAGCCAAGGAAGGGTGCCGAACATGGCGTGGACATAACCGCCGCCACAATGCCGTTCATAAAGCTTGCGCCGTAGCCGCCATCATCGTCTTGAACATTCATGCTGATGGCAAATTCGAATACTCCCAGCGCGTTCAGCGCCAAAACCACCATCAAACCACACAAAACCGCAACAAACGCCGGATTTTGAAATTGCATGCCCCAGCCGACGCTATCGCCCGATAAGCGGATAGCGATGATAAATGCGGCAAACACGATAAAGGCAAAAAGGATCCCACCGGTATAAGCCAAGCCGTGTTTCTTGTTACCAACTGGATCTGAAGCGCCCCGCTCCACAATATGGAAGACCTTCATGGTCAATACCGGCAAAACACAGGGCATGATGTTCAAGATGATTCCGCCCAAAAAGGCGGCACCAAGATAACTAAGCAACTCAATTCCCATGAATCTAACCTCGCGCGCTTTTGCGCCAATGGGGGAAACAATATCGGGGCGTCGAAAGGATTAGAAATTGGGACCTTCCGAGTCAAGCCCGATCCACCAAACACTCAAAGAAAACTCTAAATGATCTCATTCAATTCCCGAAATAAGACACACCGCGTCATCCCGGCCAAAAGAAATTGCAATGCGCTGGAATATTCTTTTCTAAGTGGTACGCTTTGGAACGGATGAGCTACCCAAAAACTGGCGATCAGCAGTAGGTCCAGGTAGGTACACGGGCTCATCGACTCCCCCCAGGCAAGGGCTTAGCCCGGGCCGTGAAAGGATAGATAATGACCAGGTTTATCTCCTTAAAACCTCTTGTCATCACCTGCATGACCGTTGGCTTAATGGCCCCGGTAGCCTTCGCAGACACCACACCGCCGACCATCACCGTTGAGAGTCAATTGGCTGAATGTCGCAACCCATCGACATCGATTCAAATACCGCTCACCGTCAGTGATAACGTCGATCCGTTGCCTTCGGTTAGCATCAGCAACTCTTGCTCAACATGCACCAATGCGAACCCCGATGAATACCCCTTTGGTTCACACTGGGTCACGATTACCGCATCGGATAACTCCGGTAACGTTGCAACAGAAGAAGTCAACATCTTGGTTCAGGACAGCCTTGCACCTTCGGTGCGTTTCGACACCAGCCCTGCTGGCTGCTTAGCATCCTCGACCAATGTAACCTGCGAATGTAACAACCCCAACGGCAGTGTGTTTGATATCAACCCAAGTCAATTCCTGGTTACCGACTTGTGCGATCCCAACCCAACCGCGATTTACGATTTTCCCGAAGACAATGTTTATCCCTACGGCGATTCAACCATTACCGCGACGGTCTTTGATCTCTATATGAACGGAGACTCGGAAACGATTTCCGTCAACGTCATTGATTCTACACCACCCACCATTGTGGCCACGCCTTCCGACTTCACCGTGATCAGTCAAGTGGGTGAATGCTTTACACCCAATGGTCTCAGCGGAACTTGGGTCCGACTGCCAAGGCCATCTGCCTCTGATGCTTGTACAGCACCTGCTGATATCGTTTACACCTGGGCGCACACAGAGCATTTTAATGAAAGCGTCAGTCCCACTCAGTGCCTACCAGACGGGACACACAACGTTGAATTGAAAATTTACGATGCTCAAGGTAACCAGCCCACCTCGGATTTGATTCCATCGTTTAACGTGACCGTCGCTAACTCTGGCAGTCTTGCTCTGAGCGTTCAATCCAGTGGTCCTTCAGGTTATACCAACGCACCTTCAGTTGCAGTTACAGCTACCGTAACCGGCGCAGCTGGCGGCTCTGTAGACTGGGTGGCTATTTCCGGCCAAGTTCCGAATGAAGGCTCCAATCAAACAGCAGGTATCAACGACACCGTCACCTACACTTTCAGCCCTGAAGAAGTTTACTGCCCCGTCTACCTTTCAGCCACTGTTGGAGCAGACAGTGGAGCAGACGGAACAACTTGTTTCGCCATCGACCGAACCGCTCCTACCCATAACTTTGCTGGTATGGGGACCACACGGCCCGGAATTGATGACCCCAATACGGTCGTTGATGTTGACCCGGCCGATTCAACAACATGGCCCGTCTTTTTTCACGGTGAAAAATTAACCTTGGAATTTGATGCAACCGACCTTGAAGGCCAAACCCAAAGCGGTGTCCAGTCCGTTGACGTATCGATTCTTAACGCAGACACCGGCGAGACAGTGGTCGGAGTTGCCAGCTTGGCGGTGACCTGCGCAGAGGGCGAACTCAACGCCTGTTCAACCAACATGCGTATTGAAGGTTGTGATTCCAGCTCACCCGCGTGCATCAACAACAAGCTATCATTCGGTTCTATTGGAAACGGTAATTTCAAACTGAGACTGAATATTGTGGACGGTGCAGGAAATCAGTCTACAGATGATTTCCCATTCATCGTTGGTAATATCGTTACAGCTTTAGAGGCTCATACAAACTGGCTTCAGTACCTTATTGATGACCCTGGCGTTGAAGAACCTGACGATCTAGAGTCAGCACGGGATCTCCTAGATGATGCAAAAGAGATCTTCGTTCACTCCCCCGGACACGCCTTCCTGCTGGCTCGGCGCGCATTCTTTATCATGAGTGAACTCAACGACACCCAAGTGATACGAAGCAATCTCAAGCGATCTATCCTAAGTGAGAGTCGGCGTATCGTGGAAATGCACCAAGCCAAAATGGGCAATAATGTTCTGACGGATTGGAGTATTCTCTCGAACCCCAACCCGATTCCGGTTGGGGAACAAGCCACCTTAGAGCGCTACAAACGCCGCAATTGGTTGGTTGGCTCAAACCTGGTTGAAGTCGATGGTGTTTTCTACCCAGAGAAAGACCACCTTGTGCAGGTTTCAGAAACGTTAGACCTCGCCTCGGTTGAACTCTCCCGTTCCCAGGAAGCAATCGATCCGATTCAATCGATAGACTACGCGATGAACGCATTTGATACGCTGGTGATGCTCTTTCAAGATGCAAACTACGCCGAACTGTATGACCGGTCTGTAAGCCAAACAGAGCTGAACTCTCCAGAAGGCTTTTATCGAAGCGGGACACCCGTAAGCTTTGGAGACAACACCTCACTGACTGTGGATGGCCAAATGACCCGTTTTGCTTCAGATGCATCCGATGGTCGTTTCACGGGAATCACACAGGACATTCTTGCTAACCTCTTAACCATTCAAGCGGAAATTCATAACTTTGCCGACCGAGCGCAAGCCATTCGCGAGAGCAATTGGGACTTTGAAGGTGAAGGTTTCAACAACCAGCTGCTGGTCGAAGAGATTTATATGAGTGCGGTTGACGCGCTCCAGTACCTTCGCGACCCGGCGACCAGTAACGGACTGATCTATACGCACTACTGGCAAGGCGGCTTGATTCTGAGCTTGGGTTATATTGTTAACTTCTCGATGTACGAAGGCGAAACTTCGCTCTACAACATTTTAGGCAACGACGAGACGGTCATCACCAGCAATCGAAAGATGCTCAAGGATGATGGTGGTTTCTGGACAACCGGTGGCGTCAATGACTTAGATCAAAAAGTTCAAGTATCAGAGTGTCGCTACAACAAGCTTATGCAAGCCCTTTCCGATGGGCGTATCGCCGGCACATTGTCTGACGCGGTCAACACCTTTGTTGACAGCAAATGCCTCATTCTGGCGCTCTACAATGAAAACTATGTTCGACCCGATGGCGTTGGGCGTTACATTCCAACCGATGCATACATCAATCCCGCTGATTATGGCTGTGAAGGCGTCAACGTTGATGTTGATGTCAATGGCGAGTGCTCTTGCTTTGGCAACATTGACCCTGCGGGAGGAGATACAACCTGTGACGGCTTTGATGATGACTGCGACGGGTTGATTGATGAAGACTACTCATTGGTGAGCTGCGGATTCGGCCCATGTGTGAATACATCAGCCTGCGTGAATGGTACCGAAGTCGAGTGTATTCCTCTGGCGCCTCAGGTTACGGTTGATACAAGCTGCGATGCCGTAGACAACGATTGCGACGGTATCCGAGATGAAGAGTGGGTTCCTGAAACCTGCGGACTCGGCGGATGTGTTTCCGTAAACTCATGTACCGAAGATGGGGTTATTACAGTTTGTACACCACTGCCGGCCGCAGAATCTCCCGATGAGCTTAGCTGCGATGGAGAAGACAACGATTGTGATATCAGTGCGGACGAGGGCTTAGACAACGACAGAGATGGCTATGGCTGTGAACCAGGAACCGCAGACTGCAACCGCGAAGCGTCGCCTCCGTTTGGCAACGCCTATGACTACTACTGCGCCAATGACGTTGATGAGAACGGCACCTTCATTGGTGCATGGGATTGCAACGATGCGGATTCCACCGTGGGGCCAGGGCTTGAAGAAGTCTGCGATTATAAAGACAACAACTGTGACTGTCCCGGCGATACAAACAACGATGGCGTTGTATGTGGCCCTGGCGATACCGGCGTTGATGAAGGCGTACTCAATCCATGTGGCCACTGCGGTGCAAACTGCAACGAAACAACATTTGGTGGTGAAGACGGACTCCCCTTCAACCCAACGGGTACCAACTCTGTTTCCATTATTGTCAACGATGACGACGACCTCGAAATCTTCAGCGAGCAGGTCGATGTGGAGTTTGCCTGGGTTGGTGTCGACAGCCAGGGATATGTATCGAAAATTGATACAACCACCGGTAAAGAAGTGGGCCGCTACTGCAGTGCCCTGGGGCCCAACGCTACTTCTGTTAACGCTGCAATCGAAGAGCCGCCATATGGTCGAACCCGAGGTATTCCAAATGTCTGTCAGGCATGTGGTTCTTGTAACCGAGGTTCTCGAACCGCCGTGGACTCGCGCGGTAACGTTTACCTCGCCAACCGAGCATTTGGTCACCAAGGTAGCATCACCAAGATTGCCAACCTTGAACGAGACTGCGTCGACATCAACAACAATGGTGTGATCGAAACATCGGGCGACTACAACGACAACGGCGTCATCGATATGAATGTTGGTGCTGGCGAAGCGAAAGAATACTGGGGAGAAGACGACGAATGTATTCTCTGGACCCGTAAACCCAGTAAATACGAAGATGGTTCCACAGAATCGCGCGGCGAAGGTTACTACCTGCCGCGAGCGCTCGCCATTGATGCCGACGGAGATATTTGGCTCGGTAACTTCTTTGATTATGGTTTCTTCGAAATCAATTCAGAAACTGGCAGAATCAAACGCTGGGTCGATATGAATGTGCGGCCTTATGGAGCGACCATTGATGGGCGCGGCATTCTCTGGGCACCGAACAGCTGCTGTCACCAAGGGCAAATTCAAAGCTTTAATACAACCAACGACCGAGTTCCAAAGAGCCCAGACCTTTGGAATGCAGCCAGCTCAACCGCAAGATGGGAAGCCGGTGAGCTCCACAGCGTTCGAACCCAACCAGGCTCTTGGCAAAGAGGAACCTACGGGATCTCTATCGATCAGGAGAATCGAGTATGGCTAGGCAACCACGGTAAGAATTGGAACGTTGGTCGATATGAACCACAAACCAATACCTGGACGAAATATGGCAACGACAACATGTACACCCGAGGTGTAACGGTAGACGCCGCCGGAACAGTTTGGATCTCAGCTTATCCAGGAAGCGGCCAACAAGGTCGCATCATGGGCTATGATTCCAACACCGGTTCAAGAACTACCAATATTTATATGGGCAACAGCGGTAAAGCACCGCTCGGTATTGGTATTGGTAGCAGTGGTAAGATTTGGACAGCCAACTGCACCACCAACAATCTCACCGCACTTGACCCAACCACGGGAGCATTTGGATTTTATCCAAACGATGTATCCGGCGGAAGCAACTTGGGCGGTTCACTTTACACTTACAGCGATTTCACCGGTAACCTCCGTGCAACCTTCACGGATCCACAAGGTGATTACAAAGAAGTGATCGATGGTTGCTTTGGCCCGAACGTATCAAGTTGGGACTTTCTGACTTGGACGCTTACCGCTCAACCCGACGGCTCACTTGCTAAGTTTCAAGTTCGAGTTGGTAACGACCCAGACGGCAATGATTGGAGCCAATGGTATCCAAGTGAGGATACTTTTTATGAGTCTTCTCCAGCGGATCTCAGTGACGTACCGAGCGGTAATCGCTTTATCCAAACTCGAATGGTTTTGGTTGCCAATGAAAGCAATCAAAGTCCCATACTCTACTCCTTCAGCGTTGCTCGTACCTGCGAGCAGCAGTAGGGTAAGCCCACACGATGAGGTTAAGAATGTTTAAAATAAATCCTGTTCTCAAATCAGTAATTGTTGGCTGTGCTTCGATAGCTCTTCTCTTGGGCTGCAGTGACGACCCGAAGATTACCTCCGGCGACTTATCAAAACCTGAAGTGAATGCTTACGATAGCCTGACCAATCAGCCAGAGTTCACCATCACAGGTACAAGAAGTCCCAACAGTGCCATCTGGTATCAAAGAGTCGGACAAACTGAAGCCGTCAAAGCCGTAGAAGCCTCTTCCGATGCAAACTGGAGTTTCACCATCGCCTTAAATGAAGGCTCCAACCGGCTCATGCTCACGGCCAGCAGCGCAGACGAGACTGTATTCAGCGACTCCGTACAAGTCATTGTGACCCTCGATACCATTGCGCCGGAACCTCCGGTTGTAAATGACCACAGTCCAAGTGTGATTATGGGCGAGCAAATCTCAGTGGCTATGAACTTATCTGGTACCAAAGACAACGATGGCTCGCTGGATCTCGATGGCGCGACTCTGATTCAAGTGGATGGGCAGACAGGCTGGACAACCTCTGTAGATGTTGTAGCCGGTGTAAACACTTATTCGTTTACCTCTACGGACCTTGCGGGCAATGTCAGCAAGGCCACGCTCATTAGTATTGCGGGTACAACCAGCAGCGTTGGCACCGTAACAATTGACCCTGTGGAAAATCCAACACGACAAGATCCCTACCCGCTTTCTGGTACCAAGCCGGCCAACACATCACTTTGGCTTGTTCAGCTTGAGGCTGGTGACCAAGATCCCGCAACAGAGCCCGTACAAATTGCGGCTCAAAACAACAACACAGCTTGGAGCCACAACATAGATTTAGGAGAAGGACAAAACAGCTTTTATGTTTATGCCCAAGACTCTGAAGGCGCCATCAGCGCACCAGCATCAGCAGAAACCGTACTTGATACCATTCCACCGGCTGCTCCTATTCTAGATGACACGCCTGAAAGCACCGGAGCGGCTACCGTTCAGATCACGGGAACACGAGCCGAAGACGGGAACCTTTGCCTGCGCCGTGACCAAGAACCAAACTGCACCGAGATTTCTCCTATCGGAGCCACCGCCATCGACGAGACCATCGCTCTTAATGATGGCGTGAACTTCATCTGTTTCAGTTCCGCTGACCTCGCCGGTAACACCAGCCAAGAAACATGCGTAACCATTTACAAACTCTTGGGACCAAGTATTACCATCATTACCCCCGAAGCCGGCAGCGTTATCTCAACCGGCAGTGTCCTGGTTGAAGCAGAAATCATTGGCGGAGACGAAACTGGTGCCGATGTAGCGGACGTTCAAATCTGCCTTGATGATGTAGATTGCGAAACAGCGACCGCAAGCGGCGACAACTGGCAGGCAACGATCTCATTGGCCGGTATTGAGAATGGTAGCCTTCACACTATTACAGTGACAGCCACCAACGGTGTGGGCGTCGAGAGCAGCGAGAGCGTGACCATTCTTTATCAAGCTGGCTCACTCCTCATTTCAGACACCAATGCTCCTGGCCACGGCGTTTCCGTGAGTATCAACCACGATGAAAGCGGTGCCACCCATGTGGTCTGGACCGATGAGTGTGTCCAATTTCCAGGCTGCATTACCTATGCTCAAGGTGATAACAACGCGCCGTGGGATATTCTATATAGGAAATTCGACGCCAGTGGCTGGGGAGAAATCAAGCTAGTATCTTATGATCCAGATCCCAATCGATATGATGGTGACTCACAAGGTTCACACTCAGTGATTGATTCAAATGGTCTACTGCATATTGTTTGGTCAGATACCGGAGATTCACTCTCTATCTCAGATTACGATATTTTCCATCGAACGATGAATACAACAACCGGTACATTTGGCTCGATCCAAGTCGTCGCAAACTCTGATCGAATTGACAACGAGCCAGAATTGGCGGCAGCACCAGATGGCAGCGTTCATCTGATCTGGAAACACCGCACACCAACTGGAGATAACGAAATTAAGCACATCCGATGGACAGAAGCTGGCGGCTGGGGAACTCCGACTGACGTTAGCGCGGCGCCAGGCACCGGCAACAGCCAGGAAGCGACCATTGCCGTTGACAGTAACGGTGATGCCCATATTGCTTGGCAAGACAATGGAACGGTTTTCAGCGAATCCAATACCGATGACGACATCTATTACCGTTACTTTGAGAACAACATCCTTCAAGACACCATCTTAATCAGCAATGGTGGTAATCAGAACGGTAGCTTTGATGATGCAATCCAAGCAGATTCAAGATCCCCAGCCATTGGCATAGGGCCAAACGATACAGTCTATATTGCTTGGAATGATGAACTACCATCTTTCGCAAGTGGCAATGACTTCGAT
>CAZZDT010000064.1:0-9957 GCA_964652435.1 uncultured Bdellovibrionales bacterium | reverse complement strand
TCACAACCCACCGGAATACAATGGATACAAAGTCTACTGGGGAAATGGCGCTCAAATCATTCCGCCCCATGACAAAGGCATTGCCGACGCCATTGATATCGCGGCCACCCAAGACATTCCCTTTATGGCACATCAAGAAGGAAAAGAGGCTGGTCTGATTCACCACTTTGGACCAACCCTGATGGAGCACTACCTTCGAGAAATCATTACCGCCAATGCATGGCCAGGCTCTCCTGGAATCAGCGAATTGAAAATCGTCTACACGCCAATGCACGGTGTGGGTGCAGAAGCCACCGAGCGAGCTCTAAAATTGGCCGGTTTTGGCAATGTTTACACCGTTGCTGAGCAGCGCGAGCCCGATGGTGATTTTCCGACCGTTAACTTCCCAAACCCTGAAGAAGACGGAGCCATGGATCTGGCTCTGAAGCTGGCCAAAGAAGTGAAAGCAGATCTGGTATTCGCCAACGATCCAGATGCAGACCGCTTGGCCGTAGCCCTACCCGATGGAACCGGCGAATACGTCATGCTCACAGGCAATGAAATTGGCGTCGTTCTAGGCTCTGACCTGATCAACGCGGTGCCAGAGGAGAGCCGAGCCAAGTGCTCCGTGGGCACCACCATTGTTTCCAGCCGACTCTTAAGCAAAATCGCAGAAGCCCACGGCGTAGAATATTTCGAAACCCTCACCGGATTTAAATGGATTGCCAACCGGGCCATCGACGACACACAAAAAGGTAAAACCTTCTTGATGGGTTATGAAGAGGCCCTCGGCTATACCGTTCACAATGTGGTTCGCGACAAAGACGGTGTATCGGCCATCATCGCCTTTGCACTTCAAACGGCGCGCCTACGGGAGCAAGGCGAAACCATTTTGGGACTGCTTAAAGCCATCTACAATAAGTATGGCCTCTTTGTGACCCAGCAAAAGAGCCTTGGCATCGACCCGCTGGCAACCGGTCCAACCATCGGTGAAAAATTGCGTGGCAATATGCCTACCACCATCGCTGGTCTCAAAATCACATCCATCACCGATATCCAAAATGGTACCAAGACAGATGTCGCTTCCGGCAATACCGAAAACATCGATTTACCAAAGAGCGATGTTCTAAGCTTTATCCTAGAAGACAACTCAAGGGTCATTGTTCGTCCATCGGGGACTGAGCCTAAAGTGAAGTGCTATTACGAGGCCATTCAAAGCTTTGAAGAGGGCAAGAGCTACGAAGAAGTGCAAGCGCAGGCCCAAGCAAGACTTGCCGACTTAATTGCCAAACATCAAACAGAATTGGCAGCATCCTAAAATCGTCGTTCAGCCATGCGGGGGTTCTGCCGATTTTACAACTTTAGATGAGTCAGAATCACAGCCCACAAACCGCACAGGCGATTGGCTATAAGTCGCCAACACCCTTGAAATGGGCCTAACAGAGCAGAACCTAAAACATGGGGATTATGATTGGACTCAGGTTTAGCTAATCCAAAACTTAAACCCTCTTCCATATCCGCCACGCGCAGAGAACCTCCCAACCAATCCCATAGTGCGAAACAAGAGCCGTAATTACAGCCAAAGTGGTCCGGGTGATCGCTGTGATGAATTTGATGTTGGGCGGGGCTTAACAAAACACGCTCGACCCGAGAGCCGTAGGAAATCCAAACCGGGCTATGACGAAGGTTCGCTCCAAACATATTAAAGAGCAAGCCCAGAACATTTACGCCGAGAAACTGATACTGAACCGCCTGCTCGCCAAAAGCATAGAAAAATGAGCCGGTTACAAATCCCGTTACCAGCACACCTCGCAAAACAAAAAGAAGATTTTCAACCGGGTGGCTGCGGTAAAGCGTTAGCGGTGTCATCACTTGAGCTGAATGGTGAACCTGATGAAACTGCCAGAGCATTGGTACTTCGTGACAGAGTCGGTGAAGCAAATAACGGCTGCCGTCTGAACTCACAAAAAGGACGACTGTATAGAAAAGAGCAATCAACGATGGACTCAAAGATGTAGGGTCTGCTGGACCCAACTGGTCATTGAACAAGCGCACCACCACCACGGCGAGTCCATAACTCGACAATAACCAAGGAGCGAAGAGCAGTGCTCGCACCAGGGACTTAGCAACCATGAGCTTCATATCAAGCAATGAAGAAGGGTGAAGCCACAATCGGGGCGATAGAAGCTGCTGGTAAATACGGCGGCGCCACTGACGGCGCTCTCTAACAATAAGCACCAAACCCGCGATCAACAAAGCCACCAGTAGGTAACCCCAAAAAACGCGCTTCGATGGATCATATAAGAACGTAGCCGGCTTCAAGGCAGCCGTGACCACACGTTCACCCAGAACCCAAAGCGGCTCTAAGGCGCTAGTCATTGTCACCTTGAACCAGTACCGGTAGCTCGAGTCGCAGTGCCGCCAGAAAGTCTGAGCGCAATAAATCCGTCAGCTCTCCCAGGGCAGAATGCACAGCAGAAACGCTCTCGATATCTTCTACCAAGGCTACTGCAAGTTCTTCTTGTTCAATCGCGTCGAGAGCCGCAATGGTTGCAAGAGCAGCTTGATCGATTGCTTCACCCAACTCGGCTTGGCCAACAGCATAAAGATAATCGTCAAATCCCAAACCCTCGTTATCGGCTCCGCAGCCCTTAAAGATTTTACGAAAACCAATCATGTTGTTTCGCAAATGCTCTTTAGAGCGGTGCGCGTACTCAGACTCCACAAGTTCAGGACAAAAATCTTCTTCGCAGCCAATCAGACCCAACGGGCGCCCCAACTTATTATCTTTGGTGTTCCACTCAACATAAAAGAGCGCATCACTAACGGCATTGATTGCCACCCGTTTTTTACCGTAAGTCCGACTGCCCTCCCCGGCCTGTACAAATTCCGCCAGGAAGTTTTGACCGCTGGGAGACCATGCATTGAGTAAATCAGATGCTACATCGGCCACCGTATCGGCAGCGAACGCTGCGTAACTCAAACGTCTGGTGCTCAAAGTCACTTCATCTAATAAATTCCAAGAGCCGCTCGTATTGAGTTCTTCTTCTGGCCCACAAGCATTTGTGTCGCCTGTATAAAAAAGCAGGTACTCCGCAGCACAAAGTCCACTGGCAGAACTGCTTATTGTATTTAGATTGTCGGCGTAATCCTCAGCGGCCAAATGACCATCGATTGCACAAGGGTTCGTTAGAGGCCACACGTAGATCGCATCGCCCAGACCCTGTCCACCCGGCTCTGTACTGCTGCCTGCCGGTCCCCATTGCATAACCTCAAGCTCTTGCCAAAGGTCGATGGTGCTTTGCCAAGACTCCTGCGCAGCTTCATACTTCGTAGGGTCGAGAGCTGCTGCATTCGCAGCCTCAGAGAAAGCTCGGCTTTGTTCTTCAAAATTCTCGATTTCGCCTACGATGCAATTAGCAAAGGCTTGAATCAACGAATCGCGAGAAAAAGCTGTTCCATCCGGCAATAGTACACCTTCACCATTCGCCACTCCCGAATCATCCTCGGTAGCCTGCGTGCACGCATAGATATTGATTGCCGCAAAAACAAATGCAGCAATGAACCGCTTCGTCAAAGTTGGTTTCACTGAACAGCTTCCTCTATGGCAACGGTAAGATTATCAAACTGCATCGACCAAGCACCTGTAGCATTGGATAAACCTACCACCGCAACGGGCGCATCAGTTGCTCCGGGCGTCGCAAGTTGATCCGTATCAACCATTACATCATTGCCAAATCGCAAATTCGCGGTGCCGGTTCCATCGTCGTAAATGTTCACATCCCAACGAAACGAAGCCCATCGGCCAACAGGAATCGTTCCCGTTCCAACCAATCGAGTGTCTCCCTCGTAGCCCCAAACACTGCCATCTTCACTTACACCAAAGCCGACCTTATAGTCCCCCAAAGCAAACGATGCGATTTCCACATCACCTTCACCGAGTTCTGAAACAAATAACATGCCGAAAAGACGCAATTTGCCGCCTGGCTCAAACGTCTGTTTGAGCACACCATGTCCGCTAGGTTCTACAGCAATGAGTAAAGACCGAGGCAATGACGACGCTTGATTGCTGTCTAGCGTCATCGTGCTCAAATCTAAGCTTTGCTCTTCAAATGCACCGGGCAAGTCAGTCGTGTCGAAATCTTCACAGAACTCAAGCTTCGGTCGAGTATCGCAAAATGGATCTACCCCAGGAGCCACCGTTCCCGTATCGGTTTGAGACTCAGAGTTTTCACCACAGCTGCCAAGTACAAGAGCAAAGCAGGCCCAGCCAAGCCAGGCCCACTTTATCAATATTAATCTTCGTTGCGGTTCCACATCTCTACTCCCGAAGAAGTGAAGTGAATCAAAGTGGCTGTGCCATCTTCGTCTACAACGCCTGGGTCATAACCTTCAGCGATATACTGCTGAACTTGTTCAGCGGTCAGTGTTTCAACAACTGCTGTACCTTCAAAGCGAACAATTGCTCCCCGCGAATCAAGCGGTACGAAGAATCCATAATCCAAGAAACGTGATGTTACGTTCTCGCTCGCTGTATCCATCAACGACCGAACTTCCATCCAGCAACCACGCTTAGAGCAAACTCGGCGCACAATGCCTTCAGTTTGAATATTGCGCTCGGCATACGCTTCAGGCGCAGCAATCAAGTCGTCAAATGAAACGAATTCAGCATCCGTGGTCAAAGGAGCACCAAAAAGCTCTGCGTCTCCGCGCTTGATAGCGTCCTCAGGCAGGTCAGCCTCTTGAACTTCAGAATCATCAACTTCAACGGAATCTTCAGTGGTAATATCGGTGCCTTCAGTGTCTTCAGTGCCACAAGCTACCGTAAAAACTGCCAGGCTCATGATCATAATCCCAGCAGTAAGAGTTTGATTTACATACTTCATATCTATCCTCCCATAATCATAAATCTCGGCGGTACTAACTGCTGAGCCTCCATGAGTCAACTGAAAAGTAGTTTAGTAACTTACTGTTATCATAAGAATAAAAGTCATTTTCAATTCTTCAAGCGCCACAAATTTAGGCGAAATTAAAGTGAAGCACTCGGCATCGAAAACTACTTACAGGAATGATATTAGGTCACAAATACCTAAATTCTAATCACAAATTGAGGCATCAGGAGTGGGTCACTGAGTGTTTAGGACAATACCCTAAAAGCCAACGCTTCCTTCAAATGCTTCGCTTGTACCTGAGGTTCTCCAGTAAGATCGGCGATGGTTCGAGATACTTTTCTAAGCCTATTAATCGCGCGAGTGGAAAGTCCATTTGCCTCAATAGCCTCTTCAATCACGGTAAGCATCGATTCATCTACCGGTGCCACTTCATCTAAAATTTGCTGCGATAATGAAGCATTGAGAGCACCTTCGCCGCTGCGCGCTCTCTGACGCTCTCGGGCACGAACGACCCGCTTTCGAACCACTGCCGACGGCTCCGATTTTCCTGCGTTGAAGAAGTCTCGGTATGAAACTGCGTCCACCAAAACGTGCATGTCAATGCGGTCCAAAAGCGGCCCGGATATTTTTGCTCGATACCGCTGTATTTGGTCAAAGCTGCACATACAGACCTTAGAAGAATCTTGCCCGGAACTCTTCGCTAATCGGTGATAGCCACACGGGCACGGATTCATAGCAGCCACCAACAAGACATTTGCAGGAAACTCCAAGCTCAGCGCCGCCCGAGCAATGTGAATGACCCCATCCTCAAGGGGCTCACGCAAAGCCTCTAAAGCACGGCGCGAGAATTCAGGTAACTCATCGAGGAACAACACTCCACGATGGGCCAGCGTCACTTCTCCGGGCCGCGGAACACTGCCACCGCCGCAAAGAGCAACTTCACTGGCAGTGTGATGCGGAGAACGAATCGGTCTTTGCCCCACCAAGCCGGTTTGCCCAGAGCGACCAGCGGCAGATTGTATCCGTGTCACTTCGATTCGCTCCTTGGAATCCAAAGGAGGTAAGATCCCAGATAAACTTCGAGCCAACATGGTTTTCCCACTGCCTGGTGGTCCCACCATCAATAAATTGTGGCCGCCAGCAGCAGCGATCTCCAATGCACGGCGGGCTTTGGGCTGTCCGCAGACTTGAGACAAACAACACTCCGGCTGGGTTTCAACAAATTCAGCGGGATGCACCGGTTCTAAACTTTTGTTTCCCAATAGATGATTCACAACATCCACAAGAGAGTCAGCGCCCAAAACCCGAACGCCAGGAATCACCGAAGCTTCAGCTGCGGAGCAAGCCGGCAGGATGAGTTCCTGCTCACCTTCTTCACGCACCAAATCAGCAACCAAAACCCCGCCTCGAACCGGCTCAAGAGCACCACCCAACGAAAGTTCGCCAAAGAACCTTTTGTTCTCCAATGCCTCGGCGGGAATCACACCACTGGCTGCTAAGAGCGCTACTGCCAGAGGCAAATCCAGCGCACTCGCTTCTTTAGGTAATTCTGCGGGCAAAAGATTCACAACCGTTCGCTGCGTACCCAACGCAATGTCCGAAGCAAGTATCGCCGAGCGAACCCGAACCGCAGATTCACGAACTGCGCCGCGGGCCATACCAATCAGTGTTAACCCTGGTAGACCTTTTCCTCGGTGTGCTTCCACCACCACCGAATGGGCTTTCACCCCAATGATGGTTCCCGATTTCGCCCGTGCAAACATAGCCGCTCCTTTGCTCTCTTAAACAAGAGCAAAAGCTGGGCCATAAAATTCTTTAGGGAAATAAAAAAAGCGGTGTTGCAAATCTCAATCTGCAACACCGCTTTGAAGTAGTCTAAGACAAAAGTTTAGGCTTCAAGTCTCGCGGCAACAATTTCCGCTAAGTCCTTAACCGCAACGTCTTCCTTGCCAACCTCTTCATCCTTCATACCATCGGTAATCATGGTAATGCAGAATGGACAGTTCGCGCCCACGCTCTTGGTATTCATTTCCGCAATTTCTTTGGAGCGGTGAACATTGATGCGCTCACCAATATGCTCTTCCATCCAGAAACGACCACCACCGGCTCCGCAGCAGATTGACCGCGACTTGTTACGCGGCAATTCAACCAGCTCAGCGCCTGGCACTGCGTTGACGATGTTACGAGGTGCATCGTAAGTATCGTGATAACGGCCAAGATAGCAGGAATCGTGATACGCCACAGTTTCCACCTCTTCCTCACCCAAATCCTTAAGCTTCAGCTTACCTTCCTGAATCAGGTTATCAATCATGGTGGTATGGTGAATAACCTCAAAGTTACCATCGAACTGTGGGTATTCTCGGTTGATGGTGTGCAAGCAGTGCGGACAGGTGGTTAAGATATTCTTCACGCCATAATTGTTGAGAATCTCAACGTTGGCTTCGGCCAATGCCTGGAAGAGGTACTCATTACCTGTTCTTCGGGCTGCATCACCGGTGCAGCCTTCTTCTTTACCCAAAATCGCGAACGGTACATTCGCGGCTTTGAGAATTTGCACCATTGCCAAGGTTACCTTCTTGGTGCGGTCATCAAATGAACCGGCACAACCTACCCAGTAGAGCAAAGGTGGATTGTCCTTGGATGCTTCCGCATCGCTCATCCAATCGCTCATGCGAACAACATCAAGGCCTTCGGCCCATGCATCACGCTGGTCAAAACCAATACCCCAAGGGTTATTGTTATTTTCCATGCCCTGATATGCTTTTTGCAGCTCAGGTGTGATGTCGCCCTCCATCATAACCTTGTACTGACGCATCTGAATGATACGGCCAACATTCTCGATAAAGACCGGGCATTCCTGCTCGCAGCTACCGCAAGTGGTGCAAGCCCACACGGTATCTGGATTGATGTTGCCACCAACCAAATCATCAAGGCCCGCAATCTTCTCGTCGTCGCCAGAAAGAAGGACCTCTTTATTCTCATAAAGCGATTTCTTCAGGTCGAGGTTAAGTCCGCGGTGAGTCAGCGGTTTGTCCGTTAATGCCGTTGGGCAATAGACGGTACAGCGGCCGCACTCGGTGCATGAATAAACATCGTTGATCATCTTCCATTCAACATCCGCCACAGAGCGCATACCAAACTTAGGATCTTCGTCTTCCAAATCGATGACCATTTTCGGAACTTGTCCGTATGGCTTTAGATCGCGGAAGAATACGTTCGGGATACCCGTAATAACGTGGAAGTGTTTTCCAAGGGGAAGAAAGTTCAAGAACAAAAGAACGCAGAAGCAGTGCAGCCAGTAGGATACTGCGCCCAAGGTCTGAGCTGCATCACCCATAGGTTCCATGAACATCTTGGCTACGGCAGCGCCTGGGTACCAGCCGGTGTCTTGAACATTGTACTCAATCAAAAGAGCACCGAAGCTTATGAAATCTGTGACCATCAAAGTGAAAATCATGCAGAGAACGAAAACGCCTTCTGCTGATCGGCCAACACGACTTACTTTGGGCTTGAGACGGCGCCACAAGCCATAACTCACACCAAGAAGAACCAAGTACTCAAAGACGTCTTTAATAAAGGCGTAACATTTGCCAACCGTGGTCTCGAGATAAAAGGCATCTACTGCCTTCGGTGCGTACGCATGAACAATGTGCAAAATGGTACCGAGCGCAACAACCATAAAGCCACTGAAAATAAAAATGTGCGCAAATCCGGCAATGGGTTCACGTGGCATACGCCACTGACCAATCGCGAACTTAAGGACATTCTTGGTACGTTCGACTGGGTTGTCGATACGAGCTTCCCCTGGTGCCCTGAGCACGAGCTTTAAGCGGGGAATGATGAGCCACGAAAAACAGCCCAGCGCGACGACCAACATAACGGTCATTGCAATTGCACTGATCATTGATTCCTCCAAACAACGTTGAGCCAGATGCCGAATTTACCACGATTCATGAGCCAATTGCTCGAAACGTGACAAACTTGCACACACTAAGTTATGACGCAGCGCGTACAATTATTCAAGTCCCTACCATTTGGTCGGAACAATTAAATAGCAAAATCCCTATACACCGAATCGATTGACAAAGCTCATTAAAATCAGCAGCTTGCTAATATGACTCAACATCGGCTCAGCGCATGCTCTGTTTTACTGCGCAAATCACAAGAAAGTATCACAGGATTCGAATTTTATTTGGTCCGGAGAGCCGCAACCCTTGAATTTATGGGCGGTTTTCAAGTTTTCCCTGGAGGCAAGGTCGACCCCGGCGATCATGAGGTAAACATTCAAGGACTCGACGAACACCAGCCCATTTATTGCTGCGCTGCTCGGGAATTGCTTGAAGAAGCTGGAGTCTTAATCGCCCGAGGCCCAAAACAAAGTGCAGATAAAATCCGTTCAATGCGCCAAAGCCTGCTGGAGCAAACCAAAACGTGGAACGAAATACTTGAAGAAAATGGCCTCAGCCTCCACGCCGATGATTTCATCAACCTGGGCCGCTGGGTCACGCCGCCTTACACCCCAGTTCGTTTCGATGCGCTTTACCTCGCCAGCACATTGCCCGAAGGCCAAGAGCCTTCGATCATTCATGGAGAATTAACCGAGGGCATCTGGCTGACCCCCGAGCAAGCCATCGCCGCTCATAACGCCGGTAAAGCCCAAATCACATATCCGGTTTTGGAAACACTGCGAGAAATGATCGCCCAAAAAGGAGCGCTTGAAAGCGTTGCTGAAGTTATGGGTCAAAGAAAAGAAGGTCGCTACAGCCGACCCGGCGGAGAAATCTTAAAAGGAATCCATGTGGTTCCCATGAAAACATTCACGCTCCCGCCGGCTACCCATACCAATACCTATGTTCTGGGCACCGACGAAATTGTCATCGTCGATCCCTCCAGCCCCATCGCAGAAGAACAAGATCAACTCATCGCCTATTTGGAGTACTTGCAAAGCTTGGGTTCTGTGGTGAAAGAAATCTGGCTGACCCATCAACACGCCGATCATGTCGGCTCCGTCAATCGGATTCGCGATGCCTTCCAGATTCCTGTTCGAGCCCACCCACTCACCGAAGAAACGCTGCCCGCCGATATC
>CAZZDT010000063.1:0-9970 GCA_964652435.1 uncultured Bdellovibrionales bacterium | reverse complement strand
TGACGAACTCCACGCGTGTCATATTTTCGTTTTCTGAGACCACCAAGTCTCCCGCCACTGCACGAAGGTTTGGCCACGCCATGAATGCATCTTCATCGGTGGTGATTTCGATGTTTCCCACCACATGGGTATAGCGATGGTACTCTTTGAGTTCAGCCGCTGAGCTGACTTGAATATCTCCGAAATAGAAAACTCGATTTTGATCTTGGGAAGCCATTTGGGTTTGGGCCTCTTGGTCGCCGGCATCCCATTGCGCTTGGGTTCTATCGTCGGCGAGAGATTCCATTTCGGGCATGGCCATCTGCACCTCATCTTGTTCGGCTCGTTCAACTTGGTCGCTGTATTGGTTTTGACTGGCCAGTTCTGCACCGGTTCCGCAGGCACACAATGCGCTGGCGATAAGTGTTGCGCCGATAACTTTTTGTAAGCGGTTCATCCAAGTCTTTTTAGTGTTTGCGTTCTTCATTGTTCATTGCCTTTTCATTATTGGGGTCAGGGGCTGTGTTTTTCTTGCTTAGGTTCTATTCATGTCTTGTGCCAAAATGAGTTTCCGTTCGAGATAGGAAAAATCTAAGTCTTGGCGGTGGTTTAGGGCGTTGTGATCCCGATCACGAAATGGATTTTGCGACATCTATGTCATGCCGCCTGGGGGCCGAGTAAAAAAGTATACGCACACCCCAAGTAGTTCTGTGACAGTTGTCACATTTTCAAAATGAGATATGTTGATGCGTTTTGTGATCTGTGTCACAGGATTGGTGTGAATTGTTCTTTCTATTCACTTATGCATGGGTTAATCGAAGGCATGGAAAAAAGACTGTTCTTGCCAACGGCTCTCATTATATCCGCGCTCGCTCTTTTTATGCCCAGTTGGTTCACCTGGGCTAAGCCGTCCATTGTCTGGTTGTTGGGCGTCATCATGTTTGGCATGGGCCTTACCTTAGAGGTTGATGACTTTAAGAAGGTCTGGGCCAATAGGCGTCTGGTCCTTACTGGTGTTGCGGTCCAGTATACTGTGATGCCACTGCTGGCCATCGGCATCGGGCTTGTGTTGGGACTTCCGCAAGAGTTGATCGTGGGCATGGTGATTGTTGGGGCGTGCCCCGGTGGAACAGCATCCAATGTTATTGTTTATTTGGCGGGAGCCAATATTGCGCTCTCTGTTTGTATGACGCTCGCATCCACCATCGTTTCGCCCATACTCACGCCGCTTTGGGTGACCACTTTGGTTTCGGAAACCGTCGATGTGAATTTCTGGGCGATGATGAAGTCTGTATTTTGGATTGTCATCTTCCCGCTATTTGATGGCATTGTACTGCGTAAGTTTTTGGTTGGCCGGGTAGACCCTCTGCTGCGCATCTTTCCTGTGGTGTCGATGCTGGCCATCAGTTTTGTGATCGGCATTATTGTTGCCTTGAATCAGACGATGCTTTTGACCTTTCCTTGGTTGGTGATGCTGGCGGTTATCCTCCATAACTTATCGGGCTTAACCTGTGGCTATGTGGTCGCTGGCTTTTTAAATTGCAGTGAACAAGACCGTCGCACCTTGGCCATCGAAGTGGGTATGCAAAACTCAGGGCTAGGTGTTTCGCTGGCCACCACGTTTTTCAGTGGTGCCACAGCACTGCCGGGTGCAATCTTTAGTCTTTGGCATAATCTTTCGGGAATTGGGCTCGCCGGATATTGGAGCGGTTCGAAAGAGGCTACCGCCGGGTAGCCTAAGGTTGCCCATCTTTAAGGGCGGGTGGACTCAAGGCTTCGGAGAATAGCATCCATCGCACGCCGTAAGGTCCAGGCTGCTGAGACTCGATCTTGGACTTTGGCCTTGGCCAGCGCTTGCAAGACTGTTTGGGTGGCCCAAGTCTCTGTACCGAGATGGCCGTTTTTATGGAGTTGAGTGAGAACTTGGCGGTAGATGGTGGCACAGCCTTCGGCATCGCCACCATTAAACGTAGGGACCCCTTTCTCAATGGCTTCGATGATATCCTGGCCCACATTTGCTTTGATTTGTGTGCGCCCCTCATATCGGACAGGCTTTATGGACTTTAGGGTGACCTCGAATGGCCCCTCGCGCTTATCGGCCATAAGTAAACCCATTTGAGCAATACTCTTTAAGCCGCTGCGTAGAGGAGGCCCTTGAATGGCGCGACCGAAGCGCTTGAGCTGAAACGCGGAGAACGGAATAAAAACTCGGGTGTCTCCTTGCCGATTGGTGGGAACGAGCGCGCGATAGCCACCAGCACGGATCATTCGATCACGCCGCTGAAGACTGACTTGGATATCTCTTCCGGCACCCTTCAATACCACCTCCACACCATCGAATTGAGACCAGTCGAGGTTAAGATACTCGGAGCGAATGGAGACGAAGCCTCCATTGTTCTCAAGGCTAAGGTTTCCGGTCCACTGGAGGTGTTTGTTTTTGTCGAAGCTGGCCTGGGCGCTGGAGCGGCCTCCCATGACCGTATCGTTCACGATGCTCCACTGGAAGCTTTCAAGAGTGGATGGTGCGGCAAGGGAAACGCTTGGAGCTGCGCTCATCATGAATCCTCCCATGATGCTGAGGACAAATCCTAAACCTTGAATCCAGGTTCGAGTGGGCGTGCCATACATATCTACAAGTTAGGTATTTACTGAGTGAATACAAGATGTGTGAGGTGGGATAAGCGAACCTCCTTTAGCAAGCAGAGGTAGTTATGCCCGCCTCCTGAAGCAGGGCGGTGTACCAGTCATGGGTGCTTTGGGTGCGCCCGGATAATTCATGGGTTCCCCAGATAATACTTAGGGTCCGCCGAGTCCCATCGTGGGTTTTGGTGCGCTGGGAATCCTTCACGGGGCCCGCACAGGGACCGCTTTCGTCGTGCAGCGAAATCAATCCAGATACGTCGATGGTCTGGCCTGTAGGATTGAAAACATAGTTCGTCTCCGGAGGGCAGAGTTTAATTTCAAGCGAACCATGGGTTTTATCAAGATCGATGACGCTGATGGGCAGCCCGCTGTGGAGGCTTACTGCATTGCAGGCATCTACCGCGAGATTGATTCCTTTTTCGGTTGTAAACCACCCTTTTTCGATGGCCTTGATGAGATATTCACTGGCTGGCTTGCTTCGGCCCGTTGGTTTGAAACCTCCATGCCGCAATAAATCGCGCACCGAAGCTTTGACTTGCTCACTGCGAGCCAATGGCGCCGTAGCGTCTGGTGCAAAGTACTTGAGAATGGTCGACGGTGTTGGGTGCTCCTGGAGGCCTGAAGGAAACTCACTGATAAAACATTGAGAATCGAGAAGCGGGTGTTCTGCAAATGAAATCTTCATGATGCCTCCTTTGGCTTGGCATTCATATTACGACCGGAATGATTTTCCTATGGATATCTATTTGAAACTGACTTCGCGCCGGTGTCTGAGGTATCAAGGGAGCCATCAATCGATATCAGTTTTATTGAATCGATTTTTTGATCTTCTGAAATTCCACGTTGTCCGACTTTTTTGAAAAGCAGTGAACGCTAATCCTTGGGCATCATTCGGTATTTATTGATTGAACAATAAAACTGAACTGTTGGGTCGATTCATTTCGCTATTTTTTTAATTTGGCTCATGGTGTGGTGCGCCCACATCGATTCTACGGCTTGATTCCGAGCACATGAGCGGTGCTGAAAACATTCGGGTGACTTGTATCAGCAAGTTGGAGGCGATGATGCGCTCTTTGTTCAATGGTTTGTGGTTGGTGTTTTGTTTGACTGGACTCTTGCTTGGCGGCTGTGGGGTGCCTGGATCTACTTACGGAGGACCCCCTGTCGGTGATTCTCAAGATCCCAGTGGAGAGACCATTCCTGGAGAGGGCAGTCAAAGTGGCAGCACGGTGTCATCTGATGATGGCCTAACCTGTTTGGAAGTCTACAACGCCGTTTCTGCTTGTTACACGGTTTATTATGAGTGTGCCGGCGGCTGCCAGGATCAAGGTTGTGCCGATGCTTGTGAGTCCGATTACAACGATTGCTTTCACGTGGAGCTTTCTCTTGGGTCGCCATCAGCGCAGGAGCAATTTGGGGCACTCAGAGCTTGTGAAGAGAGCGTTTATCAAGGCTGCTACGATGAAGGTCTTGTGGTTTACAATGACTGCTCGGAAAGCTGTGCAGACGATGCTTGTGTCCAAGCCTGCGGTGCTCAGGCAAATGATATTTTACAGGCCTGCATGGTTGAAGCATGCGCTGATGAATACGGCATTTGTGGGGTCAGCACACAAACAGAAAATTCAGCGCCTAGCGATGGGGCTGGCACGGGCAGCACAGGAGATAGCGATACCGGTTCTTCTGGTTCAGGTGGCTCGACCCATTCTTTAAGTTGCGGCGAGCTTTACGAGTGTGAAGATGCTTGCAATGGAAACCATGCTTGTGGCCAGGCTTGTTACGACCGAGGCACGGATCAAGCTCAGGCTCAATGGACATCCTTGATTCAGTGCGGCCAGACTATGTGCGATGGGCTTGTGTCCAATGCAGCCGAATACCGAGATTGCTTGGAGTATTATTGTTCGGCTCAATACCATACGTGTTTTAGCAATGCGGACTCATCTGCTCCTGATGGTGGAGGCCAAGGCGGGATGGCTTGTGGGGACGGTTATACCTGCGTCCAGAATTGCTACACCACGGCTACCAACGAAGATAGCTTTTATACTTGTGTGGACACTTGCTATGCCAGCATGAGCAGCGATGCCGTCGCTTTAATGAATGACCTCGTTTCTTGTAGCAATATTCAGTGTTCTGATGTTCCAGGCTCTATTGAAAACTATTACCGATGTCAGGAGGACTTTTGTCCTTCGGAGTACAATGCATGTGTTGGACATACAGAAAATGGCACATCTGGAAGCAACTCAAACAATGGGCCTGGCCATTAGATTGGTTCGGAAATTCATGAAGGCATTTTGGAGGTGTGCGTACCTCGTCACAGCCAATGCCTTGCTGTTTTTTATGGCTCCACGCCCATCATGAACCTTCCTTGATCTATGCTGAATGCGCCCTTTAAGACTTCTTGGTTTCCTGAGCGCGTTTCCACATGCAGGTCAGCATAGATATGGTTGAAGTAGTTGTAGAGCGCCCGCTCACTGGTGGGATGAGCCACTTGGGTCTCTCCTTGCTCATCTCGATATTCCACAGATGAGGTGAGGTCGATTTTCTTCAGTGTGGCGCCCGGCATTTCCGCTTGAATGGCTTGCTGCGCCGCTTGGGCAATGGCCGGCATGATTTCAGGATTGCCTTCCGTTGAGGTTGTTCCAATGGTTCCGTCAAAGTTTGGGCCGCTACGAATGGCTGATGGGTCGATGCGCATGCTCTGCTCCGTGGCTAAATGGTAGTCGGGATTAGAGCACATCCCGGACATGAGTTTAATGGGTTAAAGCCGAGAGAAGAAAGCATTTGGGAACGTGCTTCTAAGGATACGGTTTCTCTGGGGAAATTTGGGGGTGTTGAGGTTTTAGTATGACGTGGCTTCGAAAATATCGGTAGAGCCTTGGTAAGTTTCACTGTCTTTTTCGTACCAGCGTGAAGCGGCGATGCTTATATCGTCGTATGGGGGCGTAAAGATATCGATCATGCGGGTGAAGGTCGATGTCTTTAGCGCGTGGATATTGCCTCGGTCCGCGGTGAGAGTTGCTACCGACCCGGCGGTCATCATTTCCTGGCCAATTCTTTGAATGAGATGATTCCCACTTTGAGACTCTTCTAAAAGAAGGTTGTAGTTGTCTACTTGGATTTCACCACTGTGGCACATGATGACGCCAGTCATCTCTGGATGGTCGTGAAGGTCGATGGTTTCACCGGGCTCAAAGGTAAGAATAGACACTTCGAAAGCAGTCTCATGGTGAACCGTGTTGATTTCAGGAAAACCTTGATGACGGTTTAGATAATTCTCAAAGAGGGCGGCGATGGCGGGGTCATTGAGGTCCAAAGCCCGCATGCATTCGGCTACGTCATAAACGTAACTTTCTTGTTCCCAATAGGGAGAGAATTGAACCTGCGAAAGGTTTCGAACTTTTTCCAGTAAGCCTTCCCAGCTCAAGATGAGTTGCTCTGGCTCAAGTTCGTTTTGTGGGTAGCCTGAGCTCGCTGGGTCCGTTCCGCATCCATGCAAGCTGGGAAAAGCAGCGAGGAGTCCTAACAACGCTTTGCTCGATAAAACAATGGCCTCGCGGCGAGTTGGTTTGAATGTCATGCCGGGGAGTATGGCGACTCAAGCTCTTGACTGTCAATGTGTGAAGTACTTTCAGCGAACTCAATAAGGTCAATGATAAAGGGGCAGTTCGCGACTGCGAGGCCGAGGAGATCGCAGCATAGCCGTATTTTTTCAATAGCAGGCAACGAAATAGGCAATCTGCCGATAACAGTCATTGGCGGACGTTTCGCCAAATAGACAGCCCAATAATAGGAGAATTCAATGCCTACCATTTCGTCTTACTCAGCTCCCTCTATTCCCATGTTTGATCCGGCGACTTCGAACCCAGCAGCACCTGTAGCTTCTGGTGCGTCAGTGCCCGCGCCGGTGGATACTTATGAGGGGCCGCGGCCTGCTCCCGGAAAATATCAAACCAATGCTCTCGCCAAACACGTAGGATTTTTTGACGTCAACGGTAATGGCAAAATTACCGTGGGTGAATCCCGTGAGCGTCTCGCCGCTCTCGGTGTGGATGGTATTCAGGGTTACGCCGGAGCTGCCGCCGTAAATTTTGTCATCGCATCTATGGTGGCTGGTTATCCAGCACTCACCATTGATCTGAGTCAGATTCAAAAGTCAAAGCATGATTCAGATTCAGATATTTTCGATAAAGATGGCTATTTCGATCAGGCAAAATTTGACGAACTTTTTGAGAAGTACGACAACAATCGAGATGGCGCGTTGGATGGTGACGAAATTTCAGATTTTCTCACCCGCAACCGAGAAAGCTTGTTCGGTAGCACCCTGGCTAAGCTGGAGCTGCCGATTCTATTGAGAATTGCCGGTGAGCCCATGGATGTAGACGGCGTTGAGACAAAAGTCTTAACCAAAGAGCGCCTCGCTAAGTTTTACGATGGGTCACTCTTCTACGAGCTTGCGGGTATGCCCGTGCCTAAGTGGGATTCTTAAGAATTAAGGTTCGCCGAGGAAGGCTTTCGCATTGTCTTCGGTAAGCTTTTCAAACACATGGTCACTGGTTGCGCTTCTCATTTCACGAACTGCATTGTCTTGCAGCTCGTCATTTAAGAGTGGCCAATCAGAGCCCAGTAAAATTCTATCGCTACCGACTTCGTGCAAAGCGCGGTTGATATTGGCCGCTGGTTGCCAACTTGTATCTGTGTAGATTTGAGAATGCTTTTTCATCATATCCCAAGCCCGCTCGGGATGGTCCCGATTCATATGAGCGAGACAAACTTTCACTTCCGGGTAGGCAGTGAAAAGATGGGTAAAGTCTTCTGGCTCACTTGGTTTTAAAGATTTATAGCCTGGAACTGTGAAGCAACCGGTGTGCAAGATGATGAAGAGGTCACGGGCTTTGGCCACTTGAAACATAGCCTGATATGCCAAGTGGTGGTGATGGTAAGGGTCCATGTTGGGATGGATTTTAAATCCGCGGGCACCCAGATCAGCCAGTTCTTCAAATGCCGCCAACCAGCCTTTTTCGCCTGATTCAGCAGCGATGGCTGGCACATTGAGAACTGGAATAAAGCGCCCAGGATGTTCGTGGGTGGTCTTTAAAATCCAGTGGGCGTCGGCTAAGGGTGGGGCGCCAATAAGAACGGTTTTTTTGATACCGTTGCGGTCCATGGAGTTGATTAATTTATCGACTGTGCCCTCGAGCAAGAGCTTGGGGCCGGTACCAGCGCTCATGAAATATTCGAGACTTTTGTGTAGATTGCCGGGAAGTCTTTCTCGCAGATGGGCCAGCTCTGCGGAGTCTTTGGGCAGCGCGGCCGGAAGAATGGAGCCTAGGCCTTTGGCAAGTTTGCCCAATCGAGAGCTTTTAGGGAATTGCGAAAGTACATTTTTGCCAACATCTTTAAGTGTTTGGCCGGTACTGCTGGCCAAAAAGGCTTGTGCGGCGGCGGGCAGATGTGAGCTGAGTTCAGCAACGGTTGGAAAAGCATGAGCATGGCAATCGATCATAAGAACCAGCATGCCTGACCTACGGCATGGATTCCAGTACTTGCGTTTTTAGGGTGTGATCCCATAAGAGCAACTCATGACGATTCAGTGGTTTCCCGGACATATGACGAAGGCCAAGCGGATGGTTCAAGAGAACCTGCGCCGTGTGGACATCGTACTTGAACTTCTTGATGCCCGTGTACCTGCGGCCAGTCGAAACCCTCTGCTCAGTGAACTCACCGAGGGCAAACCCCGTTTGATTCTCTTGAACAAGAGTGATTTGGCGAATCCGAAGGAAACCGATCGATGGGTGAATTTCTTTCGTTCCAAGCAAGGTGTTCAGGCCATGCCCATTGAGGCCATGCGTGAACAAGGGGTGAAGAAAATTCAAGGCACCGTTCGTAAGGTGGTCGACCAACATCGTAAAGAAAATGGTCAACGCCCTTTGGACAGACGCTACCGGGCGATGGTGGTGGGAATCCCGAATGTGGGTAAATCATCGCTGATCAATCGACTTGCCATGCGTAAGATTGCACGGACCGGTGATGAGCCGGCGGTAACGCGTAAAGCGCAATGGGTGAAAATGAGCAAAGAGATGGAGTTGCTCGATATGCCGGGTATCCTTTGGCATAAATTCGAGGACCAGCGGGTGGGTGCTTATTTGGCGGCCACGGGTGCCATCAAAGATTCCATCCTTGATATCCACGGTATTGCTTGTCTTACGGTTGAAATTCTCACGAAGAGTTGCCCCGAGGATTTGAAGGGCCGCTATAAGCTTAAAGAACTCGCAGATGAGCCCCGGCAAGTGGTTGAAGACATTGGCCGTAAGCGTGGGTGCCTGCGCCCGGGCGGTGTTGTGGACACCGAGAAGGCTGCAGAGTTGCTTCTTAGAGAGCTGCGCGGCGGAAAGCTGGGACGGATTACCTTACAAACGGTCGCGGCCTTTGAAGAAGAACAATTATCTCTGTGTGACGAAGATCACGCCGAGAATGCTTAATATCGGCCCCTGCGAGATCTGAAGCATCAAAAAAACACGCCTGCCGCTGTTTTTATTAGGTTTTTTTTCTAACCGATGACGTCCCTGCCGGTTTAGAATGAACCAGAGGTTGGATATAACCAACCCAAGCTCGAATACATGAGGAGAAGAGCAGATGAGTCAGCAACCTATCGATGGCATTGGCGGTATTAAGAAAGCGGGACCTGGTGGTGATCAGGCGGCTATTTTAAAGCCCGGTGAATTTGTGGTTGAAGAGCTAGGCGATGGCGACATTGAAGGCCGTGCCATGGGTGATGGTGTTCTTACCCCTCAACAAGTGGCCGCGCGATTTATGGCTTTGAATGCTGGCAAAGATGCTGAGCTGGCACAATTTGCGGGCAGTGAGAATGCAGCGCTTTTCGGTGCCGAGATGGCCCTTCGCGGCAACGCCAACAATCGACATCTCTTGGCCAAGCGCCAATCCGCAGACCGTCCGATTCCTCAAGGAGAGGAATTCACCCTGCGACAAAGCGAGTTGAAAAAAGCGCTCGCTCCCTTTAAAGGAAAGCTTGATGACCTTCGCCAAGTGGTTGCCAGTATGCAGCCGTCCGGCGAAGTTACTTCAGCGCAAACCAAAACCCTGGGCCGTGTTCCAACACCGGGATTGGGGTTGCCAATCGATCCAAATATCTAAAAGCCGCACTGGTGCTTTTCGCAAAATAGAATAGAAGAGAGGGCCTGGAGGGGCCCTTTTTTCTTTTTAAGTATCCATCAAACAAGGCAGGCCTTCAGTGCGAAGATACCCTGTGTCAAAGCCGGCTGCTTGCATGATCGAAGCATGTATATCAGTCGGGGTCAGTACATGACCGCCGTCCACAACCGCCCCGGTATTG
>CAZZDT010000062.1:0-10027 GCA_964652435.1 uncultured Bdellovibrionales bacterium | reverse complement strand
TGGAGCAGTCGGTTACGATTTCGCCGCCACATTCTCGCAGCTCAGCCACCGCGATGGGTGCCTCACGGGCTGCGGCAGTCATTGGAATTTCAACAACATTGGCATTTGGGCTGTCTGATTCGATGATCATGGTTGTTGCTGCATCCCGCTCATCGGCGCCTGCTTCAAAGTTAACAAGCAGGTCAATTTCGCCGCGCATCACGCCATCGTTTACGTTTTCGCAGCCCGGCTTAGACGGAGCCAGTTGGAATGGAAGGCTGGCTGAACCAACGAGGGAGAAGCCATTGTCGTCTGGGTCAAAACCGAGTCCGATGTTTCGTCCTTCTGCCTGTTGGTCAAAAGTAATGACACAAACTGGAGTGCAGTCAGGTGAGCCATCGGGGAGAGCTGGAAGCTGGCAGGTGTCGGCCAGGGGGTTGTTACGCAATGTGATGCTCTGTGTACCGCTGTTGTTGAGAGGAACGTTACCAAAGGGCATGGTTCCTAAAGTACACTCGGTGAGCCCTGAGGCTGCTTCTGAGCAGTTTCCGTCAACTGGATAGGTGGTGCCGTTGTAGGAGATTTCCAAAAGTGGCTCACCCACGAAATAACCTTCACCCGTAAGGTAAATTTCGATGATTCCGTCCTGAGTAGGACCGATGTTGGTATAAAGCTCGACCACCGCGGTTGAGGGCGCTGAGTCGTCGGTTGGCGTAAACTGAATGGTCAGCGGTGTATTTTCGGTGGCTCCCAATTCCTGAGGAAACGATGAAACCACAACGAATTCGCCGTTTACCGCGTCACGAACCACTGCGCGTTCAATACGTGTGAGGGCGGAGCTATCGTTTTTGAGGTCGAAGCGAGCCGTGGCAATACTGAAGAGTGGTACCCGACCAAAATCGAGACCGAGCGGGTCGCTTAGGGCTGTTTGCCCATTGGCTGGTTCTGGCGTCACAAACAGAGATGCGATCTCAATCTGAAGCGTATCTTTGCTACAGCCAGTGATGAGGCCTAAGGCTGCAATGATGTATATAAACTGTCTGAACATATTTGGTCGTGGCATGCGGAAATCCCCAGTAATTTAGAGCGGTGTGCCCGAAGGCACTCGGCTCCGAAGACTAGACATAACGTCCCCGCCGCGGCAAGGTCCTAGAGTTCGTCAGGGCGATTCATTACGAACTAGTTCAATAAAGCGAGGCGTTTGGATCGGACGTGAAGTCGGCGATGTTTATTCAAAACTATTTTGGGCCTTAGGTTCCTGAGTTTAAAGGTGTTTTTATGAAAACCGTAGGTGAGGTTGGCGAAGCGGCATTGTTGGCTTGGCTTCAAAAAACGTTGGGCTCAGGCGGTAAACACGTACTTCAAGCTGTTGGCGATGACGCCGCAGTCATGCGTTCCGGGCGGATGGGAGGTTGGGTATCAAGCACCGATACCCTGGTGGAGGGGGTCGATTTTCTCTTAGATTGGGCCTCTTTTGCCGATGTTGGGCACAAGGCGGCTGCGGTCAACCTTTCGGACATGGCCGCCATGGGAGCGACGCCTCGAGGACTTTTGCTCAACTTGGCCATCCGTAAAGGCGATCTCCTTAAAGATGTGAAGGCATTGGTCAGAGCTTGTCATAATCTGGGGAGAGCTCACGGTGCGCCGCTGATTGGCGGTGATATCTCGTCTACCCAGGGACCTTTGGTGGTTTCCGTTACCGCCATGGGTGAGGGAGCTCCGAAGAAGCTTTTTTACCGGCACCGGGCCAAGCCTGGGGACGATGTGTGGGTCACAGGTTCTTTGGGATTGGCAGCAGGAGGCTTAGCAGCGTTGTTTGCGGGAGAATCCAAGCCGGCGCGTTTCGTGAAGCGCCAATTGCGTCCCACTCCACAGGTTAAGTTGGCTTTGGCTTTGGCTCAGACCGGACTGGTTGTTGCTGGCGCCGATATCTCCGATGGCTTGGTCCGTGATGTACAGCATTTACCTGTACCCGGCGCGGGAATTGAGTTGGAGGTGGATAAAATCGTCCTGGAGCCGGGTTTATGCCGCCTTGCTGAGAAACTAGAGCAGAATGCTTTACGGTGGGCGCTCTGCGGTGGTGAGGATTTCGAGCTGGTATTGGCTGCTCGGCCTCGCAAGCGTAAGGCCCTGGAGGAATTTTTCTCGACCGAAGGCGTCTCAGCTCTGCGGGTGGGAAAGGTTGTGGCGAGCCCAGGTTTGAAGCTAATCGGTGAAGATCTCCCGGAAGATGTAAAGGGATTTACTCATTTTGCCTAGCTCAACAGAAGATCCATGTGGTTGCTTGTTCGCCGAAGCTAGAATTCATATGAGTTCGATTCACAGATACGTAGAGACACGATGACCATTGATCAAAAAGATTTGATTTATCTCGGTGACGGAATGATGCCTGGGCTTTATCCGTGTGGAAGCTTGGATGAAGTTCCTCATTATGCCCGGGTTGTAGTGGTCGGTGCTGAGACGGTTCGTGGCGGTGTAGCCAGTGAGCGATTGCGTCGGCGGGTTCCCCAAGCTCGGCTGATTGTTTTCGTCTCTCCTGAAGAAGCTAAAGATATCCCAAAATTTCTGGAGATGGGCTTCGATGACTGTGTGTGTGGTGAGACGCATTTGCAACGCCGCGTGAAGCACACGGTGTTTGAACTTGATTTATTGGATGGATTCAAAGAGCGGCAGCTTGCACATTCAGCCCTAACAGATTTTGTGGGTGAGATCGCAGCTAAGCCGCAATTGCATGATGTCTTGCGTACTGCCGTATTGGGAATGCGAGAACTCTTTGAAATCGATCGCGTGAGTGTTGTCATTTTGCGACCAGGTGAAGAGTTTGGTCACGTGGTGATGGAGCAGGACCGAGAGCTAAGCAACGTGGCAATTCAAGTTGCGGATTACCCGGAACTCATGGAACTCATGCGCACGCGAGAGCCCTTGGTTATTTCGGATGTTTTGCATCACAGCTTGCTCAGCGGCGTTCGGGACCGTCTTGAAGAGGCTGATGTAGCTCACCGCTCGGCGGTACTTTTTCCTCTCTTATTAAAAGGTGAAGTCGTTGGCGCGCTGTTTTTACGCGGCGAGCAAACGATGGCGGTGGTTGAGGACCGGTTGCTTGGTATGGGGCGTTTGATTGCCTCGGTAACCTCGGTGGCCATTGGTCACGCTCTCGAACAAAATGTTCTAAAGACCGAACAAAAGATACTGCGAAGAACCCAGGCTGATAAAGAAGAGCAAATTGAGACGCTTCAAGAGTTTAGCGATTTCTTCGAAAAAGCCAACGACGGCTTTGTGGTGACCGATAAGGCTGGCCTCATTCGATACGTTAACGTTTCTGGTGCGGGAGTTTTGAGTCGAGACCGCGATGTTATTCAAGGAACGAGCTTCGGCCGTCTGGTGGTTGGTGATTCACGCACGATATTTCAAAAAGCTTTGGATGGTCACAAAGTAGGGGACAGCCAAGGGTACGTCGATTTGACCGTCACGGACCACGAGAACAACGAAATCGTTTTGTCGGCAACCATCCGTCATTTGTATGAGCGCGATACGGTTTTAATTGGCTTTCGAGATGTGACCCATATGCGCCGGCTCGAGGCGGAACTGCGAAATACCAAAGAGTTTTTGGAGAACTTAATTCAAAGCAGTGTTGATGCAATTGTTGCCGCCGATATGAAGGGTCGTATTATCTTGTTCAACCGTTCCGCGGAACGCATGCTTCAGTATTCGGCTTTGGATGTGGTTGGGAAGCAACCGGTCTCAAGTCTGTATGAAGAGGGCGTGGCGAGAGATGTTATGCGCAAGCTTCGGTCGGTCCATTTTGGTGGGCGCGGTCGTCTGGAAGTTACCCGTCAAAGCATTCTGGCCAAAGATGGAACGGAGATTCCCGTGAATCTGACGGCCGCTGTGATTTACGAAAGCGGTGAGGAAGTAGCCACCGTTGGTATTTTTACCGACCTTCGGGAACGGCTGAAAATTGAAGAAAAGCTTGAGCAAGCTGAAGAAGAATTGCGTTCCAGTGAGCGTAAAGCCATTGCCATTGAACTTGCAGGTGCCGCGGCCCATGAATTGAATCAGCCATTGACATCTATCATGGGCTACGCAGATTTACTGAAGATGAGAATTCAAGGAGATGAGCGGGTGATGCGCCCGCTGGATACGATATACAAAGAAACCGAACGGATGGCGCGGATTGTTCGAAAACTGGGGCAGATCACTCGGTATTCGACGCGGCCTTACGTGGGCGATGCAACCATTCTAGATTTCTCTCGTAGCCCTGCAGCCGAAAGCTCCAATGAAAACGACGATTGAATCATTTAACCATTAGAACCTTACGAGGCATTTATGAAATTTCTACACAAAAACCGCACCATTCCTTTCTTGCTTATTGCCTGTGTTGGTTTGATGGCTTCGCCGGCGATGGCCGATGGCTTAACCGCTCAGCAAATCGTTGATAAATCGTTGGAGCGCAACAAATTTGGTTTTCAAAATGCAATTGCCGATATCACCTTAAAGCTCGTCAGTAAGCGTGGTTCCGAACGTGTTCGCGAAGTGCAGATCAAGTCCATTGAACGTGAGGGTTTAGGCAAGAGCTTAGTGCGTTTTCATGCGCCAGCAGACGTGGCTGGGACCGGCTTTCTATTGATTGAAAAAGCCGATGCCGACGACGATCAATATCTCTACTTGCCAGCTCTTGGAAAAGTAAAACGAATCACTGGCAGTCAGCGAAATCAAAGATTCATGGGAACGGATTTGACCTATGCTGATATGGAATCGCGGGATTTAAAAAATTCTACGGTTACTCGTAAAGCTGATGAGAAAGTCGGCGGCAATGACACGTTTGTGATTGAAGCGGTGCCAAAAGATGGAAGCGATAGTCAGTACAGCAAGACCGTGAGTTGGATTCATAAGACGTCATTTGTCCCATTGAAAGTCGACTTTTACGATAAGCGCGGCAAGCTGCTTAAAACTCTCAAGGTTCGTCGACTTGAAAAGAAAGAAGGCAACTGGATATCCACTGACTCATGGATCAAGAACGTTCAAAAGAAAACTCAGACATTTATGATCGTGAACGATATCAATTTTAAAGCCAAACTTGATGATGGCCAATTTACAGAGCGAACCCTGACGGAGGGATGAGCGTGCGTACTCATTTGTTAGCACTGATGCTCTTGTGTTGCCCGGCCGTACTTTGGGCGCAAGATTCTCAAGAAGCTCCAGCCTCTGAGAGTACTGCGGAGCAAAACTCTGAAAGTGAAGAAGACGGCCCTAACACAGTTGATGAATCAACTGGGGATAAGTCCGAAAAGGCAAAGAAGACGGACCAAGACCAGAAGAAGACGTCTGAAAAGAGTGCTGATGAGAAGCAGTCGTCTAAGTCAGATGCTGTGGCCGCTGAAGCCAATGCGCAAGAAGAAACAATTATCATTGTTGATGATGAGTCGTCGTCCGAAGACGAAGCCTTGGTGATTGTTGATGACTCACAAGAGGGTGACACTCTTATCATCATGGACGACGAGAGTTCGGGCGACACCGTTGTTGTGACCGAGGATAAGCCGCTTACAAATTCTCTTCCGAAGCCCAAACGCAGTTTGGAGAGAACCTGGTTAAGGGGAGAGCTTAGTACCCGAATGATGGTGGATACCGTCTTTGATAATACGGGTGAGGACGTTATCGAGTGGTGGAACCTAGCCAGGATGAACATCGACCATCGAACAAGCACTGGTTTAAAGCTCTTTGCCGAGAGTTGGGTGCGGTGGGGTGTCAGTGCAGAGCATGCAGATCCAGGCGATTCATTCTACGTGCTGAATGCCGGTGATCCGAAGTGGACAGCGGATGTTCAACTGCGTGAAGCTTATATCACCTGGAGTCCCGGAGATTTCGATCTCAAAGTAGGACAGCGTATATTTGTCTGGGGTAAGAATGAATTTATGGCCGGTGCCAATGTCTTGAATCCACCAGATTTACGCTTTGATGTGACGAGTAATCTCGATTCCACTAAGGATGGTCGAGCACCGGTTTTTGCTTTGGATGCGACGTATTGGTGGGCGGATACCGGGTTTCAATTTGTCGTGGTTCCATTTTTTAGCCGAACCCGTGGTTATTTGATGGGCCGCGATTTTGCCTTGGCGCCTCCTGGCAGTCCATTGGAAGCTCAACTTAAACAGGCACTCACGCTTCACCCAAGCGTGGAGGACCAGCTACAGGATGGTTTTCTAGGAACCGAGGTACCCGACGAGTCGCCTTTGAACTCAACCCTCGCTCTTCGTATCAAGACGAAGCAGTGGGGTTGGGACTTTGCGGTCACGGCGGTATATGGATGGGACCAAACGCCCGATGTTTACCTAGACGAAGATCTAAGGGTGATGCTTTTATCGGGGCAGCTTAACATCAATAATCCACAAGCGGCTGCTACAGATCCGGCGGTCAATCAGGCTGCTTTGGCGGTACAACAAAAGGCGGCCATCGGCCAAGAGCTTTTGCGCGCGGTCTATCATCGTAAGTTGACCGTAGCCGGTGAGCTACAAGGTGTTGTGGGCCCATTTGTGGCACGCTTAGACGTTGGTTTCAGTCCAGAGAGCACGCAGTATACCAGCTCATTTGAGGCTCTTAGAAAGCCATCTATGATGGCTGCTGCTGGACTTGAGTATACTTACGGCGATTCTTGGTATGCGCAGGTAACCGGTTACAGCAACATGGTTTTCGATTTAGCTGAGGGCGTTACTTTAAGTGGCATCGATAAAACTCCAAGCGAAGGCGATGAGGTTGTGGGTGAGCGGGCAGTCGCGGCTATGTATGGTGTGAGTGCCGGCCTGCGATGGACCTGGGTGGAAGAAAGTCTCGAAGTATCCTTAGGCGGGCTTTGGAATATCTCGCCCGGCGATTTCGTGACCAATGTTCAGATCAGTTATTTCGATTGGGAACCTCATACATTTAAAGTAGGCGCGGTATTGGTCGATGGGCCCTCAGGTACCCTGGGGCGTAATTTTGGGGCCAACGATTTCATTTATGTTGAGTACGCGGCCTCATTCTAGGGTGCGCCACTTTTTTAGCGCATAATCAAGCCGAAATAATGGTCAGCGTGTATATTCGCCAAGTTTTTCTGATGTTCTGAGAGCGCGACCACTCCCAAGTGTTAGCTACCTGCCTAATTTTAATCAATATTTTGATTTTTTCCCGCGGTAAGACCGATTCTGGCACGAGATCTGCTGAATAGACCCCCGATAAGCATCATTCATGTGTTCCTGGAGGTCACGACATGCAGATTTATCGAATGGTCACGGCATTGGCGCTCATTTTTGGTGTCATCGCGTTTGCACAATTTGTGTCGGACGACGCGATTCCTCAGCGAGACTCTGCGGCCGATACTCAGTGGGAAAGTGCGAGAGATCCCAGTGTGAAACAAATGGACCGCAAAGCCGTATTGAGCAAGGTCAAAGAGGCCAATGCGCAAAACAAAAACGATTCACAACCGCTTCAGATGCGATCTCAAAGTGAGATCTTACGTGAAGCAGGTCGTACATTAACACGTGAAGAGGCAGTGCAGCGGTTTCGCTCGGCCCGCAACTTTTGGGCAGCTGACCAAACATTAACCCACGATAAGCGAAGAGAGCGTTTGGAGCGTTTAGCTTCTGCACTTTTTGGTGAAGGCGCGGAGCTTCCAGAAGAAACACAGGAAGACCTCGACGAGCAAGAGCGCCTACGTACGATTTACGCAAACTTTAACCATGATCTGGCTATCATCAATGCAAATACCGAGATGAAGCTGGATGACCGGCGCTCAAGAATAGAGGCGCTGGTACGCAAGGCTCTTCACGCAACAGGCAGCTAACCCGGCCTCGAAGAGTCATTTAAACACCCCCCCCCTGGAGAAATGATACTTATGAATACGTATATCAAATCTTATATAGCCCCTTTTTGTGCGGCTTTCGTTTTTGTTGGAGCCCAAGGTCTTGCTTTAGCGAGTTCACCGGCGCCGGAAAAGGCACCCCCCGCTGATACTTCTTACCGAGCCCAAAGCTGCGCCGATTTCTATGGTGACCAGTTTCAAAGTGAGTTGGATACAGTAACCGAGAGTACAAAAGTTGAAGGCAATGAAGTTATTCTGTCACAGTATGCGGCTGAGAATATGGCTCTTCGTCAGCAGATGATGGGCGATGCCGAGCGTTTCGTCTTCTTGTATACTCTGATTCTTGAGCCTAACAATGCAACCACCGAGCAAATCGCGACAATGATTGAGCGGGCAAACCCTCCTGTGGATGCGAGCGGTTATCCTACGCGAGAGGCTGTTGAAGTTGATGTTGTTTACAACGAGATTGCTCAGGTTTTAAGTGGCAATGTTTTCAGCGGTGAAGGACTCGCTCCCATTACGTTGATGAGAAACGCGGGAATCCAAGCGATTGGTTATTGGGCCAGAAATTACTCAAATCCATTCGAGTTCTTCGTATCGGGTTCACACAAGAAATCTTTGATTGTGGATAGCCCTGTCTATGGAACAGAAGCTTTGGTCGGCGGTCGCAATATTGGTGATGCTTATCAGTCAGTTCTACCTGGTGCTGAAGCGGGTGATTATCCTGATTTATGGAAAGACACTGACATCTTGGTTCGTGGTCCAGCTGTTCACACCATCACGGACGATTTTATCAAGCGATTCAATATCCAGTCTGATGATTACGACATTCCATGTGGCGATACCCGCGCCAGTTGCAGTGAGTATTATCCTACGCCTCTTAAGGCTGATGCTAACAAGAACATGGCGTTGCGAGTTGTTGAAAATGAGCCAGACGATAACAACGGTGAAGGATTTTTCGGAATCAATGCACTTTTCGATAAGATGTTGAAGAAAGCAGGGAAGTCGATTGATATCCAGACTCCTTATTTCATTCCTCAGGAGCCTTTGCTTAATGAACTCTACGCCGCACTCGATGCCGGTGTACGTGTTCGAATTCTTACAAATTCTAAGGATGCAAACGATTTAGGAGCTCCACTCTTTTACGCTTCAGCGTACTACTTTGAAGACCTATTAGAGCGCGGCGCCGAGATTTATCTTTGGGACCTCGACAAGAAGGCAAGTCCGATTGCTCGGACCATGCATGCAAAAACCATGGTGGTTGACTCTTGCGTATTTGGAGCGGGTTCATTCAATTTAGACGGCCGAGCATACAATTGGGAGAATGAATATTTCTTCCCAATCTTTGATGAAGAATTCGCCGCTGTTGGACAGAATATGTTTGACGGTGATTTGAACGTAAATGGTGTTTATCCCATCTCATTGGAATGGATGGATGAGAACATCAGCTGGTACGAACGCTTGATGATGCAGGCGTTATCTTTAGGTTCTAGCTTACTTTAATACTCTGTTGTTTCAGGTCCAATCGAAACGACGCATGATATAAATAGTAATTTAGAATAAAAAAAAGCCCGGGGATGACCCGGGCTTTTTCATTTTATTTTGTCGCTTGAATTACTTCAGTGAAGAAATAATTTCAGGTACCACGTCAAAGAGGTCAGCAACGAGGCCGTAGTCAGCAACCTGGAAGATTGGTGCTTCTGGATCCTTGTTGATCGCTACAATAACTTTGGAGCCCTTCATACCAGCCAAGTGCTGGATAGCGCCGCTGATACCAATTGCGAAGTAAAGATCAGGCGCAACAACCTTACCGGTCTGACCGATTTGAAGGTCGTTAGGAACCCAGCCCGCATCACAGATTGCGCGGCTTGCACCAACACCACCCTTAAGCAAGTCAGCGAGGTCTTCAATCATCTTGAAGTTTTCCTGTGCCTTGATACCGCGTCCAGCTGCAACAACCACATCCGCAACGGTTGCATCAGGACGTTCACTAACAACACCTTTGAGGTCAACGAACTTGGCCTTTAGGCTTCCTAGGTCAACGCTTACATCATGCTTCTCAATTGCAGATTCACCGCTTGCTGCCGGTGCGTCGAACTCAGTTGCTCGAACAGTTGCAACTTGTACATCGGTTGTAAGTTCAACCGTAGCGATGACGTTACCGGCCCACATTGGACGCTTGAACTGATTGGCATCAACAACTTCAAGTACGTCGGA
>CAZZDT010000061.1:0-10191 GCA_964652435.1 uncultured Bdellovibrionales bacterium | reverse complement strand
GCGGCATCAGAAGCATCAGCGGCATCAGCGGCATCAGCGGCATCAGAAGCATCAGCGGCATCAGAAGCATCAGCGGCATCGCTTACATCTGAGGCGTCAGAAGCATCGCTGACATCCGAGACGTCAGCGGCATCGCTGGGATCATCGGTAACGTCGGATTCGGAAGTCCCACCGCAACCAACAAAAAGCAGCGCCATAAAGACGGCCAATATTAAATCTCTATATCTCATCTTGTTTACCCGCTTATCTCCCCTAGCCACTACTTATGGTAGTCGACTGCGCTCTGACCAGCCAAAGAGAGACGCTTTTTTTATAGATTTGAAAATAAATTTGCCCAAATCGACGATGCACGCATCCAAAAAAGCGTAAGTTCCCTAAGAAACACAGCTTCAGGGATCACGCGTTGTCGAACACGGGATTAAAGTTCAATAATTACAAACACTTATATCCAGGCACTCCATCTTCATGGACGCATGTCAGCTAGACGGTTCAGAAATGAACCACTTCGAAGGGGCAACCAGAGGGCCATCTGCAGCCCCTTCGAAGCCAGCGGCATCACCTTGCAAACCAAGCCAAAACTTCTTGGTTAGGTTCTGGCTATCCCATTCTCTTTGAGCCAAAGTGTTCTGAACTCAATCGAAAGCTCAAGAGGTAAGCATGAGAATGTCGTTTGTTGGCGTAGCCCTAAGCAGTTGTTTGGTGTTTGCACTCTCAAGTTGTGCCGAAGGTCCCAGCGCAAACTGCTATAGCGTCTGCGATGACCGGGTAGCTCTCGATTGCTCAGATATCGAGCAAGAAACTTGTTACAACCTCTGCGATGCATTCATGCAAAACAGCACAGAGTGTGCAGAAGCCACAGAAGCATTAAGCCAGTGTCAACTTGAACAAACATGGGCCTGCTACGACACAGGACCATCGCTCCAAGCACCTCTTTCCTGCCAAACCGAGGAAAATATTCAACTCACCTTCTGTATCGACCCGCCAAACGACGAAGAATCGACCGAAGATTAAATCGCTTCAGCCAGCATATTTAAGAGAAAAAACAAAACGATGGGTGAAAAGTCCAAGCCACCCATGTCGGGCATTACTTTTCGAATCGGCCCCAGCAAGGGCTCCGTGAAGGTATCCAATATTTGAACAATTGGATTGTCCGGGGGCAATTGAACCCAGGAAATCAGCACACTGGCCAACACAATATACGAATACATGTTGATGCACTCACCAATAAACCCTGACATATTACTTAGCCTCTCAATCTAATGCTCATGGCGGCCGAGTTTCGCACTGTGCCCACAAAGGTTCAAGATCCAAGGCTCCTCATCGTAACAAAAGACAATGTTTTTCCTGAAGGGGTCATGTGGCGCGGCGCTTACAATTGTACGGCGCCCCCGCAAATGCTAGCCATCGAGTCAGGACATTTGGAGGAAGCAATGACCCAAACAAAAGTTGGAATTCTTACGGCCGGCGGACTGGCACCCTGTTTATCTTCTGCCATCGCATCGCTTATTGAACTTTACACCGCCCATGACCCCTCCATTGAAATCTTATGCTACCGTGATGGCTACAAAGGCCTTCTTCTCGGCGAAACAGTCTCGGTCACTCCAGCTCTGCGGGAAAATGCCAGCGACCTTCGGAAACATGGCGGAAGCCCCATTGGAAACAGCCGCGTTAAACTCACGAATATTGAAGACTGCGAAAAACGCGGTTTGGTCAAGTCCGGTGAAGATCCCCTCGAGGTTGCAGCCAAACAACTCACCCACGATCAAATCACCATCCTCCACACCATTGGTGGGGATGATACCAATACGATGGCCGCCAAGCTTGCCGCTTACTTAGGCGAAAACGATTACAACCTCACGGTTGTAGGACTTCCCAAAACAGTAGACAACGACGTCTTTCCCATCAGCCAAACACTTGGAGCGCTTACGGCAGCAGAATATGGAGCCAGCTTCTTTAGCAATGTGGTCCATGAATTCAGCGCCAACCCACGCATGCTTATCGTTCATGAAGTGATGGGCCGGGCTTGTGGATGGCTAACAGCAGCAACCGCGCGCGACTACCGAACCATGCTGCAAAAGCAAGCCTTCCTCGATGAACTTGGTCTTACGCAAAAACGGAAAGACATTCATGCGGTTTACATTCCAGAGATGGAGATTGACTTAAACGCCGAAGCCGAGAGACTCCGTGCAGTGATGGACGAGCATGACTGCGTCAATATCTTCTTAAGTGAAGGTGCAGGCGTACAAAGCATCATTGAAGAAATGGAAGCCGCTGGTGAAGAAGTTCCTCGCGACGCCTTCGGCCACGTTAAACTCGACAAAGTGAATCCTGGACAGTGGTTTGGTAAGCAATTCGCCAAACAAATCGGAGCGGAGAAAGTGTTAGTGCAAAAGAGCGGATACTTCGCTCGCAGCGCTCCATCCAACACAGCGGATATTGCTTTGATTCAAAAAAGCGCAAACATCGCCGTTCAGTCTGCCCTTAAAGGCATTGAAGGTGTTGTGGGCTACGATGAAGATTATGACCACACCATGCGTGCGATTGAATTTGAACGCATCAAAGGTGGAAAACCTTTCAATGCTGAATGTGATTGGTATCAAGGTATGCTCAAAGAGATAGGACAGATATCCAATTAAGGACTTTGCTCCTCAAGCCAATCCATAACCAACGGAAAAACCTCACGGCTGGCAACTGGGTGCAAAAGCATATCCAAATGGTTGTATTCCATGGATTCGCCATTGGCCCGGGTTAAATACACCGCTCTCATACTCTCTTTACCTAGACCAAACGATCCAGGGTCACATTGCCATGGCGGAGCCAATCCATCTGACGGTGCCATAATCGCCAAAACTGGCTCAGTGATTTGGTTGCGATGAAGCGCCAGGACCGGGTCCAAAACAGGCACCGGCTCTGCTTTGCCCAGAGCACTGATTTCTTGAAGCAGCGTCGAGGGTATTCGCGACAATGCCTTCCCATAAAAGGCCATACGGGTTTTCTCTGGTAGGCTCGAACTGAGTAAAAGCTCAGATACAGAAACATCGCCCGGAGAACTTTTCGAGATGGTGACACTGTCTAACATCGGCCACATCAACTCAGACTTTGTTTCCGCTGCATCTAACAATGCTTGTACCGCTTTACTGTAGCCACCAAACCCAACTTGCGCTCCAACACCAATCAAACCATCCAGTTGCGAATTTGAATCTGCCAAAATCTGATAGAGAAGCGTGCCACCAATATCATGGCCAATACCAAAAAGCTTTTGTTCGCGATGTGTTCTTGAAATGGCCTGCAGGACATGACGAAGGTTCTGACGAGTCACAGCAAGTGAATCCGGCGCCTCAGAAAAATTAAGGTCCAGTGTATAAACCGCATAACCCGCTCGCCAAACCCGGCGCGCAAGACGTCCCGTTTCGGGCAAATCCCAAAGAGCTGCGCGCGTTCCAAGGCCGTGCACCAGCACAACCACCGCTTTAGGACTCTTTACTGGGTATCCGTAAACCACGGGTAAATCTGGCTGAATGGAGTCTCCTGCAACCACTAAATCTGGATAAGTGCCCTGGAGAGGAACTTGATAAATTGCTGGCTCAATGGAGCTTAAGCCACTGCAACCAGAGAGCAAGAAAAGCATTCCCCAAAGGCGAAGAGCCATTTTAACCTTCATGTTGTGCTAGCCATTGTTCCAGAAGTGGAAAAACTTCGGCGGGCGCGGTTTTCCCCAGTACCAAATCAACATGACCGTAATCGTGAGCATACCCATTGGCTCGGCTCAAAATTTCGATTCGTTTTTCTTTGGAACTCACTTTTCGGAATGCTTCCACCATCACCGAAGGAGGCGCCATTTGGTCCAAGCTCCCAACCACAAAAAAGATAGGGACTTCGATTTTCTTCATGCCATCGGTGTAATTGTGACGCCCATCTGCTGAAGATAAAAAGCCTTGCTCGCGACCAGCCACCAATTGCCGAATAACCTTCGAAGATAAGTTATCTACGGCATGGGCACCGGTTTGACGGGCCACATCCGGGTCCAGGTTGTCGTAGTTCCACAGTACGTGTTGAGGAGCGATGACTCCAGGATAAGCAAGAGGAGCAACCGTTCGCACCAATAAGCCAGACGGTAACTCGTCGTAGATTAAGTCAACCATTGGAAAAAGGCTAATACCGCGGCCCAGGCTTTTATTGCCTTCAAACAACTTTGGCGGTGAGCCCACCGCAGTTACCGATCGAATCTTTTCCTGTCCCACTCTTTGCAAATAAGCATACATCACCATGCTGCCCATGCTGTGACCCATCCAATGCACTTGGCCAGTCTCAGAACGAGATGCCACGAAATCAATGGCCGCGGGTAAGTCTTTTAAGACATAATCATCAAAAGTATAATCATAGGATTTTTCATCGAAAATGCCCGGCTGCATGGATTGCCCCGAACCTCGAAGTTCGACCACATAAGTATCAAAGCCTTTGGCTGCAATATAACTTGGAAAACTGTACTCGTCGTTTAGATCCCAATTGTACTTGTTGCTGCTGATGCCGTGGCAAAGCAAAACAGGCGTCGATTGTTTTTTCGAACCTTTCGGTGCGTAATGATGAATCGCAATAGACCATCCATCGCTTGTCTCAATATGAAAAACGTTCGTGGAGCGCTCGGTCACAGGATAAATAAGATGTGCACAACCACCCAGCCCAACAATGAGCCAGACACATAAGAGATGTCTAAATACAAAAAGGCGTCTCATGCTTTTCCCCGAAACGAATTCAATCAATCGTCGCTTGACAAGTGAATCAAGATTCAGGGAATAATATGGTGCGTCATAGCGATCTGGCAATCAAGAAACGACATCGGCTTACAGTGTCCTACATTTTGTCAGCGTTAACCGCGGGGTCAGGGAACGGATTTTTGCTGACGATTGTTGCTGCAAACATGCAGTAAGAATCGGATAATTGCTTGGGGGTTCAAGAACGTGTGGCTGTCTAATAAGCACTTTATTTGCCGATCGTGGGCAGCTCTTTTGGTTCTGGGCACAGCGCTTATCAATATTGCATGTGTTTCGTCCGATGATGGCTTCGCCGAACAGACCACCGAAAAAAAGAGCTTTGGCGAAATAGTCTACGGAATATTTGAGTATAATGTCGCGCAGTCCGACAGTTGCCAAGCACCTCTGGTTGAAGAACTTCGTGAACATCGCAGCGATGTCATTGTCTCCTTAGACACCAGTGTTCCAGCAGATTTATTGGCCAAGATTCAGAGACTCATGGAGCAAGCCATCTTACCCGCAGTCGACAGTGGTGAGCTCCCAGAAACCACCGACAATATGGCCGATCTTCTGAGTCTCTTAACCGACGCAGTGGAGGATCCCCACAAAGATACGCTTCGTGCACTGCTCAATCTCTCCCAAACTCGAACGATATTGACCCAAGATCAGCTCTTGGACCTCGTGGATTCTCTTATCTACGATCGCGAACTCAAAGATGTCATTCACGCATTGGCTCAATTGGCCGAGCACCATGACGGCGTAGACTACGCCATCAACTCGGCCACCGACCTACTCAGTCGACAACTTGTTAGCCTCACAGAAGAGCACCTTTGTGAGGGTCTGGATTTAGGGGACTTAGAAAATACACTTCTTAAAAGTGATGTACTCGTCGGCGACGCCAATATGGGCGACCCTGCATGGGCGGTTCTTGCAGACGTCCATGGGAATCCAAGAGTTCGAATCAACCCCAATACCGGCTCTCTCTTTTTGCCTTTTATCGACATCGATGGTGATGGAGCTGCCGATGTAAACGCAGATGGAGCTCCCGTTTCCAGCACCGGTTCCATCATCGATATTCCCGCGTTGGGTATGGGTGAGAACCGAGACGAGATAGGCCGCGCCATCGACGAAGCCGGTCAGCTGATTTACGAATACTACGATGCAAAACGTTCCGGATTAGCCATGGTCATGGTGCTGCTTAAAGAGGCTCTCGAAGACAGCATGCACAAAGACATCGCCAGCGTGGTAGACGGAACCATTCCGATCATCGAAATTTGTGACGATGGAACCTCTACCTGTCGTAAATATCCTTCCGATGACAATCCGTTCGCCGACATAGCTTGGACCATCGTTGAAGTGTCTCGATTCGAAGACGCCGCCATCTTTCTTCGAACCTGGTCCACGTTGATCAAAGATAATCCGGAACTTGCAGAAGATATCTTGGTTGCCATCGGCCAAGTTCTTGAAGCCATCGACAATGGCTCCATCGATATGACAGATCCTAAAATTCCCGCACTGCTCACCAAAGCACTGCCACTGATGGATGAGGTCTTCGAAACGGACAATTCCTCCGGCCAATCCACCGCTCAGCTTCTCTTGGAACTGATGCACGACCTGGGTGCCACTGCCCGAACGTTTCCCGCTCAAATATTGGATACCATCGATTATCGAGAGCTTGTGAAAACCCCAAGCTGTACCGACGCCAAGCCTGACTACGAAATCTCAACACCCGTCGATTACAATTTACCGCGCTATCCTCAAAGCGGTGGAGATAACCGCAGCAGCATCGAGGAAAGCATCGAGCTGCTGAGTGCAGTAGATTGCGGAACGGTCCCCTTTACGGACCAAACAGTCGCAGAGTTTGTTATCGAGCTGCTGGCTTCACGAGATGAAGAATCGGTCTGCGGTATCATCGATCTCTTACTGGGCACCGTCGATACTTTTGGATTCCTGGGTGAGTTCGCAACAACTCTATCTCTCGATGTTATTGGGTGTGATGGAGATGATGTTTTTCCAAGACTGCAAGCCTTGGAGACACTCGCTCACAGCGGAGCGCTCAATGGTTATCTCCCCATCGCCCAAGTCTTCGTTGAACGCGGTCAACTCGCCACCCTTCTCGATATTTTTCATCTTGCAGCCGACGACCTTCGGTTGGATGAAGACGCAGATCCCAACACCACCAGCACCATTCGTCAGGCGTTGCCCATCGTAGGCCAAACCATTCGAGCCGGGGCGGTTGACCCCATGCTGGACTTGGCAGACCTCTTGGTGACAACTGAGGCCGTAGACCAAAACGGCAGTGTGGGTGATGTGATTATGAACTCGGTCGAGCGCATGGTCGATGACGATGGACTGGTTCGAGACCGGCATGGCAACGAACTTCAAAGCTCGCTGGCTCAAGAGCTGGTTATTCCTTTTCAAACCATCGTAGAGCGACTCAATGCGGGGCAAAACACAGACGCAATGAAGCGTCTTCTGGACCACGTCACAGGTTATCTAACAGCAACCGAAGTAGATGATAATCAAACCGTCGACCCAGCCGATGACCGTGTGGTTTTAAGTAACAAACGCTTCATGCCGCTTACCACGATTACTTTAGACTTCTTGGCTCAGCTTCTCGACCTGCCCCAAGGCCAGCAAACTTGCTACTTTGATATTTTGCAAAATGACATCGATGGTTTTTTAACCGGCCGTAATTTTGCCACCATGGTTCGCCTGATTAAAGCCATCGATACAGCCGCTGGAGCTGATATCCTTGAGTCTTTTCTGATTCGAGCCTTAGACCCAGAAGCAACCGACGGAGAACGCGAAATATTTGGTCCCGTGGTCGTTTTGATGGGAAGTCTGTTTCAAGCACCTATCGACGTAAACGATATGGAAAGTATCATGACCTATTTTTCCAAGGCCATGGATCCAAATCGAACCAACAGTCGCATCATGGTCAGCACTTTCGACAACATGCTCTCTCGTGACAGCGAAGATGTTGTCCTGACAGCAATTCGCAACCTACTCAATCGCGAGCTTCTCGAAAGTCGCAACGCACCCATTCAAGAACTTGCATCAACGTTCGTTGATGTAGCATCCATCGACACAGACAATATGTGTGTGGCCCGTGATGAACTCACCCTAGACGAAGCAGCCGAACTCGTCGATACAGTGGTGGCCTTCATGCAGGACGAGCAAGAAGGCTTAGGTGCAATTTATGAACTTCTCGGCATGCGCAGGCAATAGGCCCCGCTTCTAGAGCCCAACAAATGAATAAACTCCCCACTTCAAAAATAAGTTTATGGCTTGGTGTCTTCTTCTGCAGCGCAGGCCTGCTCTATACACCTCTTGCCCAAGCAAACCTGCGTGAAGATGTATTTGGTGCCGGCGCAAGGGTCAAAGCCATGGCCGGAGCTGGCACCGCCATCGCCATGGACTGGTCAGCCATCTACTACAACCCAGCCAATATGGCCTTTTCGCCGCAAAGCTCGATGAGTATTGCCTTCGAGCATCAGAACTACAATCTAACCATTCAAGACGATGATGAATTCCCTACGCCGGATGAGCTGCGGCCCCGCAATTCCCTTACTCTCGGCATGACCATGAAGATCCCCTTCAACATCAGCTTTGGAGCCATGATTCAATTTGGACTCGAAAGAGCCCAATACTTCGACCAATCCACCATGGACTCCAAACCGCGGTATCACTTCTATGGGCAAAATCTGGAACAGCTCTCGATTATGTTTGGCTTTGCCTTCGAACCCATCAAAGGGCTCTCGGTAGGTATCGCTCTGGCCCCGCTGGTAAATAGCGAACTGCTCTTAAACACCGATGTACCCATTTACTCTGGCGAACGTGAACTCAGCGGCCGCTTTGCTTGGAACCTCATTCCCAATGCCACTTGGTACGCAGGTATTCACTACAGCCCCGTGGAAGAATTTCACTTGGCCCTAAGTTACCGAACCCGGATGTACCACAAGCTAGATGCCAACGCGGACATCATCGTTGCCCTCTTTGGGGCCGACTTCGCATTTGAGGAACTGCTCCTGCAATCGTACTCCTGGTACTCTCCTCAGCAGATAGCTCTGGGCGCATCCTTTGAACCCATTGACGATCTTTTAATCGGCTTCGACATCACTTGGTATCAGTGGTCCGCATCCCTGGGCCCCTACGTCAGTGCTGCCTTCCAAGAGCAACTTGAAGAGGCAGAGTCGGATGCTGGGGCGGGTGAAGTAGACGATGTAGAGAGTCCATCCATTGCCGATACCGTGAATCTTCCGCCCGTTCCCAATGTTGGATTTCGAGATATTTTCGTACCCCGTGTGGGCATCGAGTGGCTTTTACTTAATAAATCCATAGCCTTACGAACCGGCTATCGGTTCCAGGCAACGCCCATTCCACAGCCCGACGGCCGTACCAATTTACTCGACGCAAACACCCACTTCTTTTCGTTGGGCACCGGTTACACCTGGTTTCCACCATGGCAGGATAAAGGCCCGTCAGAAGCCTATTCCACCCAAGATCCTCTCTCCATCAGCGCTGACGTTTACGGCACAGTGGGTCTCGTGACCGAGCGAGAGATAGATAAGGGCGGAACCCAAGAGGTTTTAAATGATTACACCTTCGGTGGTGTTGTCTATGACGTCGGGCTCATGATAACTGCTCGGTTCTAAAATCTACTCATGAGGTCATTGATGCATTTCGATAAGTTTCTTCTTGCTGCCATTGTTCTAACTACCACTGCTTGCGCTCCGTTCTGGCAGGTTAACCGAATTGAAGAAAAGGTCGACCGTCTTGTGGCCAGTACCAATCGCTCAACACTGAGCGAAATCTTCGGTGAACAAACCGAAAACGTGATGCGCAAAATGGAAAGCCTCTCAGAAGAAGAGCGCTACAAGCTCGACCAACTTTTGTCTGAATATGAAAAAGGGTCAGGCAGCTTAGAAGAAATCGTTTCTGTTATGGGCGGTGGTGAGCGCGAAGTTGCCAGCGCACGCGGTATTTGGGTTCGGAACGAATACGGTGAAAAGCTTAAGGCTATTTCTCGAAACACGAAGTTGAAGAATTGTCGACGCCTTGCAGAGGACGATTTACCTGAGTCCATCAGTTCTAAAAAAGGACTCTTGAAATTCAACTGGGGTAAAGCGGACCTTAAGGGTGAAACCGTTCTATTCCCATGGGACCTCACCATGTCTTCATTTGCCAAAGAGATTGTTGAAAACACGGCTAAGCGCACAGCTGAGGAATTCATCAAAATGGGCGGAGACAAGAAGTTCAAGCGTCCTATTCAGATTCAGATCACCACCAGCGCCCAAGATGGCAGCCTCAAAATCAGCCACGACGGCGACGACAACGAAATCTTCGTAACTGCGCCGCCTAAGCCAAAAGCTGAAGAAGGCACAGACGATACACAGAAGTAATCACTTAAGGGAGGGGCAACCCTCCCTTTTACTTC
>CAZZDT010000060.1:0-10237 GCA_964652435.1 uncultured Bdellovibrionales bacterium | reverse complement strand
TTTACTACCGCTTTGTTTCGAACCGGTGATATGCTCCGTTCAGAGATTGCTACGAAACTTTTAGAAGAAGTGTAATTTGAAAAACGCAGTTCGAATGGGATGGATAATCGTTTTGGGTTTGGCTTTGACCATGCCTCTTTCAGCAGCGCCCGATGAGGGGATGCTCGCCCGTCTTTCCATTGAACGTCCCGACACCATAACTTCCGACGAAGCCCAGGGTCTTTTGCACTGGCTTACCCATGAATCTTTGCCGATTCGAGCGTGGGCTGCGCAGTTATTGCTTAGCCGAGAGAACCCTCACCAAGTATCTGCCGTGTGGCTTTTGGCTCACGATCCCAGTCCTATCTTGCAACAAGAGGCATTGGATTACGTTCAGACCGAATGTAACTCACGTACTCACCTTTGCCCGCCGATGCTTCGCTTTTTGATTCGCAGCAAGAATCCGCAGATGGCATCTTGGGCACGGATTGAGTTGTTTGAGTATGAGCCGGAATTGGCATTGCGGGGTGCGTCTAGAGCCTTGGTCTTGGACCTACTTTCCCAATTAAGTGGGGAACTTGAGGGCGATCGTGGCAAGAGTCGGCGCTGGGCGCTGCAAAGGCTCAATCAACACGCGGATCTGGAGGTTCGAGAGACCGCTCAGCGTGCTTTAAACTACCTCGAGCCTTGAAATCACTCTGATACAGTGCGTCATAAAACAGGGTTTTACCCTTGACCAAATCCGTAAAATAGGCCGATTTTCATGTTCTTAATTCTTAACGACTTGGCCCGGGTCGTGATACGTCATCTTCCAGCAATTTTTGCTGATGTGAATCGTCTAAGAGCAAACCACCTTTGAAGGGGTAAATCTTCCATGAATAAGAATCTGTTTTTTGTATTTTTCATTTCCTTGGCTCTGGCTGCTTGTGGCGGCGGGGATGAAGGAGGCAACGACCTCTGCTCAGACAACCCATGTCAAAATGGCGGAACCTGCACAACCGATGGAAGCAGCGCTTCATGTGAATGCGCCGATGGTTTTGAAGGCGACTTGTGTGAAACAGCTACTGGAAACAACAACGGTGGTGGAAACAACGGCGAATGTGCTCCGGTTACCGATTGTGATGGCGGCGGCGTGAACGAAGCTGGAATCAGCACTGCACTCGAAAGCTCGTGCAGCGATGCAGGCGGTCAGACTGTGCGTTACCTCACAGGTCTGGTCACGGACGAAACGGGATGTCCGGTAGGTTGTGCAAAGGCGCAAGTCTGTATCGAAGTACAACCGAGCGGCGATTTTCTTTGCCTACGCCCAGAAAACACCGATTCAACCGGTCGTTTCGAAGTGGAGTTGATTGGCGAAAATACGTGTCTGAGCAAAGGCGCCATGCGTATCTTCCACTCTACTGAGCCCATGGCTCCGATGTATCCTCACGTTAATCTCAACAGTGACTCTGCGCACGTTGATTTTGGTGCTGCCTTTACTCTGCATCGCACCGACGCTCCAACATCATTGCCAACGGCAACCGATAACGATGCAACCTACACGGTAGAATTTGCTGGCGGCTTGGAGTTGGACGTGACTCCATCGAAGATGTCTGCTGGTGCAAGCAAGTATGCAAACCTCTCCAGCATTTATGTAGCGGGCAGCGACGCATCAAGCTTGGTGTTTGCTGATAACGCTTCGAGCTTCGAAGGCTTTTACGGATTCTCACCTGAAGGTGATGTCATCAACGGCGGTTTCCCCGTGCGTATTCCTAACACTACAGGCCTTTCGGCTGGTACTGCGGTTGACCTCTACGCCTTGGGCGGAATTGCTTGCAACACGCCGGCGGGTGAGCACATCCCAGAGGGTGAGTTGGCAAACGTTGGAACCGGTAGCGTTTCTGACGACGGTGCAATGATTACTTTTCCAGAGAACGTGCTTCTGCCTTGCATGACCTGGATGGGTTACAAAGCTCAATAAGGTCATTGAATCATGCGTAAAGATTTAAAATTAGCAGCCAGCTTGCTGGCTGCATTTGCGTTGTCTGCATGCGGTGGACAGCATTTAGGTGAGGATACTGTTTCTTTACCGGGCGCTGTCATCGGGAACACTGCATGCCAGGGTGGCAGCTATGCCTCGGGGCCTTATGGAGTTCTTGCAGGTGATACACTCATCAACCATTGTTACGAAACCAGTGAGGGTGATTATCTGACTCTCTCGGACATCTACAATGATGACGCGGCCAGTGTGCTTCTGATCACCACTTCCGCCGGTTGGTGCTCAGCATGCCTTGAAGAGCAGCCTTATTTGCAGCAGTGGTATACAGACCACTACGACGATGGATTGCGCATCGTGGTGACTCTCTTCGAAGATGAGAACTTGGTGCCGGCCAATGTGGGTTACGCAAGCGATTGGAAAAGTCGTTTTAGCTTAACGTTTCCTGTGGTGGCCGATCCGGCGGTTGAGTTTTCAGACCTTGGTATCAGCATGACCCAAATGGGTTGGTACTACGACACCAAGCTTGCTCCGATGCAGATGTTGGTGGATGTGAAGACCATGAAGATTCTCTCACTTGATGTGGGCGCCACCACCGATACCCTCTACCAGAAAATCCAGGGATATTTACCATGAGAAAAATACTTTCATCTCTTATTCTAGCTTGTTTCGTTTTAGGCACTTCACCGGCGGTAGCTAAAGAGCTGACTCCCGCTGACAAGCGCACTGAAGTTGCTGATTTTGAGCTTGGTGATGTGAAGGGTAAGACGTTTAAGCTCAGTGCCCATAAAGGCAAAGTTGTTGCCGTCAGTTTCTGGGCCAGTTGGTGTGAGCCTTGTAAGCAAGAGCTGAACTTTTTAAATAAGTACAAGAAGGCCAACCCGGATAAGAATTTTGAAATCGTTGCGGTGGCAACCGATGCACCGGAAACACTGGCTAAAGTGAAAAGCTACGTGAAGAAGAAGCGCTGGAAGTTTCCTGTGCCACTCGATACCGAAGGTAAGGTTTCTGCTCTTTTAAACCCACGAGGCGCTACACCATTTGCGATGTTCATCGATAAAAATGGCAAGCTTGCTTACAGCCACGAAGGCTTTAAGAGCGGCGACGAAGAAAAGTACAAGCCCCTGATCAACACTCTTCTTAGTGAGTAAAACAATATGAGACGTGCTCTTTGGGTGAGCTGCTTGGTGGCAGCCATGAGTCTACCGGTTTATGCTTTTGCCGGCGTTCAAATAACCAACACGGTTGAAGGCGCTTGGAATGGCGACAACGATAATGGTTGTCCTACTTGCCGGCCTTACGACGACAACTACGGTTATATCGTAAACAAGCTTAACCTTGTGGGTTCTTCTGGGGATATCTCCACTTGGATTCGCCTTGATGCGTGGCGCTACTTTCGGCGGCCAACCACCGCTTATAAAGGCAAGATTCTCCCCGAGCGTTTGCAGATCAGTTACAAGATGGGCGATTTCAAACTAACGGTTGGTGACTTTTACAAGCAGTTGGGTCGCGGTTTGGTGCTGTCTTATCGCAAAGGGGACGAGGTATCGGCCGACACAGCCATGCGCGGTGCGGAGCTGATTTATTCTGCTTCTGGGCACAAAGCAGTTGCCTTCGGCGGATATCGCAATCAGGCAAATTTTGATCCGGTTACTAAGCTTTATTACGAGGATACCAACGATGCGTTGGCAGGCTTTCAGTACGAGTACCAAAATTTTGAACTTCTAAATATCGGAATGCATGGTCTTTTTTATCAACCAGCTTGGAGAGGTGTAGAATCCTACGTGGATGGTGAGCAGGTTAAAGAGTTTTCCTATTTTGAAAATTACTTAACGGGTGGACTCTATGTAGATGCGCCTGATTTGACAGAGTGGTTCGGTCTTTACGCGGAAAGCAATGTGCAACGACGTTACCGAAATCCGGGCGAAATTGTTGAGGTATTCGGTCAAAAAGAAGTGCAAGAGAGCAGCGCTGAACTCGCTCATGGCTCCTATGCCAGCGTGAGCATGTATCTTGGCGATTTTCAGTTCGTTGGAGAGTTCCTCCATTTAGATGGTTTGGACCAGGGCTCTGTAGCTGATGCGGGGATTGCGCCAAGCGGAGGAAAAGTCTCTACCAATCTTCGCACTCTTGATATCCGCCCACCCACTCTTGTGCGCTTGCAGGATGAAATTACTTCAGTGAGTGATGTAACCGGTGGCTCTGGCCGCTTGGAATACTACATTGAAGATTACGAGCTAACCTTTAGCGCCAGCGGCAGCTACCGGCTCAACGGCGTGGACCGCAATATCCATGAGATGCTTGGCTATGGCGGGGTAGAGTGGTCTTATGACATGGGGCGTTCTCGTTTGAAGGCTGAGTTTGGTTATTGGAACACCAAAGCCGATGGCGAGTTGATTAAGGACAAAGCCTTCTTGTACGCAGACTGGGTTCAGCACGTCAGTGGCAAGTGGTCTATTCAGACCATCACTGATACCGAATACCGCATGCATGAAGACTATATCCGCGGCAGCACCTATCTAACGCTTCTTAAATCGGGCTGGGGTGATGTCACTTTTGAGTTTGGCCACGACCGTGACCAAAACGATTCAGATGGTGAAACCGGTGAGATGCAGCTCTTTTATGCCGGAACAGTTTCAGTGGATGTGATTGATGGTTGGAAGATTCGCGGAACCGGTGGTTCGCAGCGCGGCGGCTTAAAATGCATCGCGGGCGTATGCCGATGGTTCCCACCTTTTGCCGGCGGTCGTTTAGAAGTCGTATCCCGCTTCTAAGGTTGAATGCATGGGAGCCCACCCACAACTTAGTGAAGCGGCTCTCGCATCTCTTAAGGCTATTTCTATAGCCTCCAAAACCCACGGATTAAGTTTTTGGCAGTCGCCCTCCGGTAAGCTTGTGGTGACCCTGGGTGAAGTTCATCTCAAATTCAAAAAAGCCAAGATGCTGGGTAAAACGGCGGTGGATGCTTTTCAATTGCGCGGCGTCGAGGGGATGCGTTTTTGGCAACCAAGTGTATCCACCACCTTGGCCAAGTGCTTGGGGTTTTGCTTGGTCTTCCCTCAGCTCTTGATTCGTAAACTAACAGCGGGGCAGCTTAAAGGCTCCACCATCTTGGATGCCTTGGAGGCAACTCACGGCAAAACCGTGGCTCTGGAAGGCGGATTTAAGCTTGGTTTTCGCACTTGGTGGGCGCTGATTGGATTAACCTCGTTTGTACCGCTGATGTTCGGCGCGGTGTGGTTGATGACGTATTATCCAACGCCTTCTTGGTTTCAGCCCGCGTTTTTTGCATACGAAATTTACTTTGGGTTGGGCATGATTCCGGCGCTTTTGCTACGTCACCACAGTTGGGCCATTTTTGTGCATCCCATTGCGGGCCTCATTTACGAGCGTGATCAATACATGGCCAAGCAAACGGTCCGAATGCTTGAGGAGATAGATGAGCCAGCCGCTTTAGCCATTATGGGCCGGGCTCACTTAAAGGGCTATGGCTTGGCGCTTCAGAGTCATGGCTTTACCCATGTAGAGGCAGAGGATGTCCTGCCGGACTGCATCGTCTCGACCACTTAATGAAGGCAAAAAAAAAGCCCAGGCTCTCGCCCAGGCTTTTTCTCATATCAAATCTTAACTTACTGCGCGTTGGCAGCGTTAACTGCACCTGTCAAACGCATACGCATTTGGAATTCAGGCAATGCTCCGTTGAACTGGTCATGCATAAGCATGCCGCCCGTGGTTACAGTTAAGTTGTTTGGCAGTCCGCCGCTTCCTTGGTAGCCGGTGAGTGAACCGATAACCGTTGGAAACTCCCAACCGTAGTTGTTCGCGTAGCCATTGGCGTATTCAAAAGTAGCGGCTGCGCCAGTTGTGTCTTGGCTAACCACACCAACAATCAAGAGACCGTCTGTCTTAAGCTCGTTGTAGAGTGCGTTCAAGTAAGCCGCTTCGTCGCCGCAGTATGGGCACCAGCCAGCAGTTTCGAAAAGAAGAACGGTTGTAATGTCGCCTTGGTGAGCTGGGCCATTCAGATAAAGATTGGTGAGGTCGAATACTTCGGTGTTACCAGCCATATCGATAGCCGCTTGGTTGGCCGGGATGAAGGTGAGGTTCTCAACGACCATTCCTTCTCCAGCACCGTATGGACCTGCTGGGTAACGAAAGTTTTCAACGCAGGCATCAACATTGATGGTGCAGGTTTCAGGGTCGCAGCTAAGTGGGCCGCCGCCGAACTCACCGTAACGTGGAATGTCTGCACAGCTCTCCAATTGAAAGTGCAGGCTGTCGCAGCTTTCGCCAGCTTCCATGTAGCCGTTTCCGCAGGTTGCTTCCCAGCCTACTGTGGCTGCTTCTTCTTGGCATGATGCAGCCTGCGCCTGATAATCAGATGCGGCCGTGTCGAGTTCTACGCACTCTGCTGATGGACCCACGCCGCAAGCGGACAAGGTTGCTGTAAGGGCGATGGTTAATACGGATAATAGCTTGGTTCTGAGCACCACTTCTCTCCTCGTTTAGGGTCAACGTTTACTCGCGATGTGGGCTGTGTTCCCCGAGTACTTCATTGATGGCCGAGTATTACCATTTTACGAGGCGTTGCCCAGGGTGGATAGCGAATTTGTGGTGGGTTCACGGTAGATAACCGCCCGTATTGACGTACATTGTTGCACGTTTCAGAAGTGCAAAATGAACGTTTTGAAAAGATGACTAACAAATTCAGTGGTTTAGAGTCACTGGGGCCAAGCGGGGCTTTATGATGATGAGATCACCACGTATCAATAAAAGTTAGACCTATTCAGCCATCCACATGAGGGTAATCCACATGGGTGCTGAGAGGTCCTGAGCATTTTTGGTGATTCCAATGCCTACCCGGGTGAAACTGGCTAAGCGGTGTTCGGCTTGAAGCACCACGTCTACTGTGGTGGAGCGATAAATACCCGTGGCGGAGTCGGCTTTGCCTCGTGTATCGATGACCCATTCTTCAACATCTGCATCCCACTTTTGCTGACTGGAACCCCGATGTTGCTTGGCTATTTCCTGGCTTCGCTTTTGGGCGAGAGCGTCGAGTTTTTTGTCGGCAGTAAGAGGTGTGAGCCCCAGGCGTTTTCGCTCTTCGTTGAGTCGCTTGCGGGTGAGGTCACGTAAGGTGCGGGTATCGGCGGTTTCTTCTTGTTGCACCAAGACTGCCACCGCCAACATAGGAGCGTTGGGGTTGTTGGGGTCTTCGGAAATGCCAACGCCGAACGTGGTGATGGCCGGGGAGAGAAGGTTGGCGCGGTGCGATGGACTGTTCATCCATTCTTGCATGATGTCGTCGGGGTTGGTGGCGGAGGCGATGTTTTCCAGAGCAACCACGTAGGATACTTCAAATTGCGAAAGTCGGTGGGTTACATCACCGGTGCGGTCTGAAACATGGGCAAAGAATTTATTTTCTCGCATGTCATCGGCATGAGAGCGCGCTACCTCGGCCAGTAGACTGCTATGGGCAGGCAAGTTCAATCCTTGGGCTTTACGGGCGCCGAGAATTAAAGAGGCCAAGGCTGGCTCGGATTCCATGGGATGGTCCAGCTCGGTTTTTGGAGTGTCCGTTGGTAGCCAAGGCCCCTGCGCCACGCCAATGGGAAAGAGAGCGGCCACTTCAGGGCCTTGGCTGCGTTCCACAATGATTTGAGCTTGCATGATGCCAGGGGTTTTGCCCGTGAGAATTGGCAATTGAAATTTTCGGTCCACCACTTGAAGCTTGTGTTTCACCACTTTACCGCTCGGAAGGGTCAGCGCGACATGAGCATTTTGAACAGAGCTTGCCAGGCCTTTTTGGAAGAAGCGGCCCCGCAGGTAAACGGTTTTGTCTGCTTGGGTATACGAGCGCAAAGGACCAAGTTTCACCAAGCGGCGCGATAAAATCAGGGCAGTGGTGACGACCTTATTTTTTCGAATGGTGGATACGCCCATGTGGGTCATGTCCACATGCTTCAAAGAGCGATCCAGTTCACGAATCAGGGCTTCAATGCTCAATGAGCTGGTATCGCCTTGGGTGATCACATGGGCAATTTGCCCGTCGGTGACACCTTGTCGATGGGCTAAGCGTCTGGCTTCGTTTTTGTCCAGGGGGCTTTTTTCATTGGCCGTGAGCTTGGCCATAGATTTGGCAACTTTGCCCAACCTGGGATCGTAGGTGAGGCGCTGCTTTTTTTGCTTGGACCATTGCCGAACGGCCTGGAGCACTTTGCGTTCGTATTTGTTGAGCTTGGTGCCCGGAACATAGCGTTCGTAGGCAGGATAGCGGACGGTTTTTGCTTGGGTAGAAGGCGCAAAACCAACGAGCAACGCAAGAGTGAGTAGGACGCGTAATGTGTGTGGAAAGCGTGCTGCCATGGGCCTTTCAACCATCTACCAGAAAAGAGATGGTGCTCAGGAGAGGACTCGAACCTCCACGGGGTTGCCCCCACTGGCACCTGAAGCCAGCGCGTCTACCAATTCCGCCACCTGAGCGAGGCGGGGGGTATATACGCAGCTGCATACGACAGGTCAACGATTAACTGGCCCATCTGACAGTTTTGACGGGATTTTGATTGCCTCTACCTGCTTGACTTCGCTCGGGAAAAGGAGATCCTAATAGGAGTGAGATCAAACTGCAGGACGACTCATGTTTATTGAGAGCGATGTTGAAATTCGAATCCAAGACCGCACCGCCTATGCTCAGGAGGACCATGAGCTGAAGATTTGGGTGCATGGGGCTTTTCGCGATTTGGCGTGCTATCGTGTGGCCGATTTTCAGCGGGTGGATACCAAAAAGGTGCGGGCGGTGGTCACGTTGAAAATCTCGGTCCTAAGCAAAGACGACCAAGAGCTGATTAAGAATCGGCCCAATGACCACGTGCTTTTGCAAACGCACTTAGAGAATCTATTTACAGGTAAGGGCAAACTGCGTTGTTTGGGCCAGCCTCGTCTGATTCAAATTTGATTAAGCTTCGGCGTCCATCACCAGGTCTTGGCCATTCCAGCTTTTGCCATAAAAATCTCGAATCGTTCGAACGATTTCTCGCGCATTTTCCGGTGGCGTCTTAGGCAAAATGCCGTGGCCAAGGTTAAAGACAAACCTTGGATCGTCTTTCATATCCTCGAGGATTGCGGTGACCCGTTTACGAACCTCGGGCGCACTGGCAAAGAGTGCACAAGGATCCAGGTTGCCCTGCAGTGTGACATCCGGCCCAACTTTGGCGCGGGCATCCTTCATGGAAATCGTCCAATCCACACCCAAGACATCGCTCTTCATTTTCGCAGCTTTATCCAGGTGCTGAGAAATGCCTTTGGCAAAGTAGACCACAGGTACGCCCAGCTCTTGAACACCGCGAATCACGCGTTCGGCGTATTTGAAGGCAAACTTCTCCAAACAATCTGGAGGTAGAAGTCCTGCGTTGGTGTCGAATACTTGAATGACGTCGCAGCCCGCTTCCACTTGCGCTCTCGCGTGGGCGGTGACCGCTGTGGCCACTTTGTCGAGAAGTGCATCGAGCGCATCCGGGGCGTCGTACATCATGCTCTTAAAGTGCACCCAATTCTTATCGGGATAACCTTCAATCATATAGGCGGCTAAAGTGAGTGGGGCGCCGACAAAACCAATCAGAGATACATGATCTGGCAATCCAGCTCGCGTCTTTTGGATGGCCTCAAAGACAAAGGGAAGGTCTTTTTCTGGATTGATTTCAGTGAGTGCATCAATCTCTTTCATGGTGCGCACTGCCGGCTCAAATCGAGGCCCGGGTGAGAAATCGAGATTCAGGCCCATGCCCCAAGCGGGGATGGTGATATCGCTGAAAATGATGGCCGCATCGGTATCGAGATATTTGGCTGCCTCTAAAGTGGCACGGGCGCAAAGGTCAGGATTGCGGCAAAATTCCAAGAAGGTATGCGGAGCGCGGATGGCTCGGTATTCAGGCATGTAGCGCCCAGCTTGGCGCATCATCCATACGGGAACGCAGTCTACTTCTTCGCCGCGGCAAGCACGGTTAAATCGCGTATCGGTTATTCTCTTAGTCATGGATTTCTCTTACAGGTCTCGCGGCTGCTTCGCAATGATACAGGCTCAGATCTGGCGGGTCTGGGGCGAAAGGGAGATCTCCTACTGCCTCTTGGTGAGCAAGACGACGCTGAGCTAGGTTTTGAGAATTCCTAGCTTTATGATACACTTATCGTTTGACGCAAAATAAGAAGAAATAAGGTTCCAAAGAGTGTCTTTTTTAAATGAACACAATGAAAGTCTGATTGAAAGCCGTGTGGAAGCGCACGATA
>CAZZDT010000059.1:0-10345 GCA_964652435.1 uncultured Bdellovibrionales bacterium | reverse complement strand
AACTCAATGCTCGCTATACCTTCAACGAGTTTGTGTGCGGGCCATCTAATCAATTTGCTTACGCCGCAACCAAAGCCGTTGCTGGTAAACCAGGCCAAAGCTACAACCCGCTCTTTATTTTCGGCGGTGTTGGGCTGGGCAAAACGCACTTGTTAACAGCCATCGGTCACCAGGTGCTGCGAGACCGGCCAGGTGCTCGAGTGGTCTATACAACGGCCGAGCAATTCACCAATGAAGTTGTTCATGCTGTTATGGGCGGAAAACTAGAAGAGTTTCGAAGCAAGTACCGCAAAAACGCTGATCTTTTGCTCATTGATGACATCCAGCTTTTAGCGGGTAAAGAACGTACACAGCACGAGCTTTTTCACGTTTTTAACACACTTTACGACTCACAACGCCAAATCGTTTTTACCAGTGATAAGCTTCCTCATGAGCTGCCAGAAATGGAAGAGCGTCTACGCAATCGATTCCAGTGGGGTCTCATTGCAGACATTCAGCCACCCGAGGTTGAAACTCGAGTCGCTATTTTACGTCAAAAAGCAGAAAAAGATGGCTACAACCTTCCAGATGAAGTGGCCTTCTTCCTTGCTAAAAATATTCGACAAAATGTTCGAGAGCTTGAAGGCGCTCTGGTTCGAGTCAGCGCCCATGCTTCTTTAAGCAATACCGCACTCACCGCAGAACATGCTCAGCGAGTGTTGGCAGATATCCTCCCGGGCGAAACCAAGAAGATAACGGTTTCATCCATCCAAAAGCTGGTTGCCAATTACTTCCAACTTCGTGTTTCCGACTTAAAGAGCAAGGAGCGCCGCAAAGTCATTGTTCGGCCGCGCCAAATCGCCATGTATCTTTGTCGTAAACACACAGAGCGCTCATTCCCTGAGCTTAGTTCTGACTTTGGCAAAAAGGACCACACAACGGTTCTAAGCGCCTGTAAGAAAATCGAATCAATGATTGAGCAAGACCCTTCATTGCGAAGCCAGGTCGTCGATCTTGAGAGGCAAATGGATGTTATAGCGAGCTAAAGCCCTCAAACAGCTGCTTGTTAACCATCCAATCCTAAAATCAGTGTCCTTTTTTATGGTTTCAGAGCGAAGTCAACGCACTGATCTATCTTCTTGAATCCCGCCAGAATATTTATTGATTATCCATGACTTGGAAAGCTGCCCAAATATGTACAAATTTCTTCATTTTTATTTCAAAGTGCCTGTGGATAACCCTCTTAAAAACTATGTGGACAAGCTATGCACACAGCTGTGGACAAAAGTTATCCACATTTCACCCACGGTTGTGCACACATTTCATCCACAAGTAATTCCGTTTAAAAAACGGGAGCTTAGCCCACTTTTCCCCATATCCACAGGCTATTATCCTTATTATTACTAGATCTAAATATATAAATATAAAAGGAAGCCCTCAGAGCGAAAAAACCTGCTTTGACTCGGCACTACGGCCTTGATACATCCGGCTTGTTTGAGGGATTTGATAATTATTTCACGTTAAAAGAGAGCCAACACCATGCGAATTACAATCGCAACACAGGAATTTGCTAAAGCACTTTATCGCGTTCAAGGAATTGCGGATAAAAAGAGCACCATGCCTGTATTGGCTCATGTTCTTTTGAAAGCTGAAACTGGAGTTGGTCTTACAGTCAGCGCAACCGATTTAGATGTTGGTGTTCAAGGAACCTATCAGGCCGACGTTGAAAATAACGGAAGTGTTTCAGTTCACGCTAAACAACTTTTTGAAATTATTAAATCTCTAACCAGTGATTCTTTAACACTCGAAGTACAAGAAAATTACTGGATTGAAGTTCGTTCAGGTGCATCACGTTTTCGTCTTGTTGGAATGAATGCAGAAGAGTTTCCAGCTTTACCCGATCCAGGTGACGTTAAAACATTTAAAGTTCCATCAGATGCTTTGATTCAAATGATTGACCGAACACTCTTTTGCGTTTCAACCGATGACAACCGTCACAATCTTAGCGGAGTTTATTGTGAATCCACTGAAAGTGGATTGCTTCGAATGGTTGCCACAGATGGTCACAGACTTGCTCTAAGCGAACATCAGTTTGAATGTGATATCCCACTTACAGAAGGCGTTATTGTTCCTCGTAAAGGCTTTCAAGAGCTTAAAAGAATTCTTTCAGACGGCGAAGGTACCACTGAAGTTGAATTGGGATTTTCCGGACGCAATGGTGTTTTAAAAACAGGATCAGCAACCCTTTCAACCAGATTGGTTGAAGGGCGATTCCCGGATTACCAGCAAGTCATTCCAAGCAGCAGCAATAAAACATTAAAAGTCTCTAAGGCACGCTTTGCCGAAGCTCTAAAAAGAGTTTCATTATTGTCTCAAGGTCGCGCCTGGGGCGTTCGATTAGGTCTTTCAACAGATACACTGGACTTAGTGGCTGAAGATCCGGAATTTGGTGATGCTCACGAAAGTCTTCCTATCGACTATCAATCTGAAGATTTAACCATTGGTTTTAATGCTCGTTATCTCCTAGATGTTTTGCAGTTGATCAAAGATGAAACTGTAACACTGATGCTAACGGATGAGCTTTCACCAGGCATTATTCGCCCACTTGAAGAGCAAGGTTTTCTTGCTGTTGTCATGCCGGTACGTATCTAAAGCATTGTTGGGGAGCTTTAGCTGATGTTCATAGAGCATCTAGAAGCACGAAATTTTCGCAATTTAGATTACCTTAGCCTCCGTCTAAGTCCTAAGCGCGTACAAGTTATTGGCAGAAATGCTCAAGGCAAAACAAATTTGCTGGAAGCACTTTATGTTTGTGCAACTGGCCGGTCTTTCCGGAAAGCTTCTTCTGCAGACCTTCTTAAACATGACGCCCAAAGCGGAATTATTCGAGCAACATTGATTCGACAAAATGTTCGGCACGAAGTGGAAGTAATTCTCACGCCAAAGCGCCGGGGTGTAAAAGTTGATAACCGAGTGGTGAAACTTGCTTCAAAACTACTGGAGCTAATTAACGTTGTTGCATTTTTTCCCGATGATTTAAGAATCGCAAAAGGAAGCCCTGAAGAACGGCGCCGATTTTTAGACCGCAGTGTTGCAAACTATCAACCTTCATTTGTTGAAGCGGCTATTGCTTACGGAAAAACTCTCAAATCCAGAAATGCCCTTCTCAAGTCACCGGGCCGGCCTGATTCAATTCTATTGGAAACCTACGATGACCAGTTGATTACGCATGGTAGTGTGATTCACCAGGCAAGAGTTGAACTTTTAGAGGAACTAAAGCCCGTTGCTCGAGCTCAGTTTGAAACAATTATGGAGGCTGGCACAGAAGGCCGGTTTACTTTGAAGAGCGGTGTTACTGGTGGTGATGCTTTAATTGGTGAAGAATTTAAAAAGGTCTTTCAAGAAGTCCTATTGCAAAATCGCGAACGTGACATTCGAACCCGGCGAACCAATGCTGGCCCACATCGTGCTGATCTTCTCATGGAAGTCGATGGTAAAGATGCTCGCCAATTTGCTTCGCAGGGGCAACAAAGAGCATTGGTTTTGGCCTTAAAACTTGCTGAAGTGATTCGATTAAAGGAGCGGCTTGGTTGTCCGCCCATTCTTCTTTTAGATGATGTCTCGAGTGAGCTGGATACTGAGCGAACACGGCTTTTATTTGACGTGATTGACAGCATTGCAGGCCAAGTTTGGGTCAGTTCTACGGGGGCCGCCAGTCTTCCAATCAGTGAAGAAACGCAAGTTTTGAATATTAAAAATGGTCAGATTAAGCCTCAAGGTTAAAACCCTTTCCGGCGTACGAAAATCCCCTTTAATATTAGGTGTTTAAGTCGTTAAAATAGACGTTTTTAAGCTGGTAATTCAGCCCTACTCTGTGCTATTCGCAGTCCACTTGATCTAGAGGCTTTACGAGGGCGCACAATCATCCTGAAAGCTTTTGAGATGCATGGCTAAAGGGACTCCTTTTGGAAGGGTCCAAATTAGAACCATGAAGCAAACAATGACCGTCTGATTAAAGTCGGTATGACCTGGAGTATTGCGTTGGAAGTCTCTCAACAAGAGTCGGCAGAACAAAGTTATGGTGCGGATCAGATTAAGGTTCTTAAGGGCCTTGAAGCAGTTCGAAAACGTCCTGGTATGTATGTGGGGGATACCGATGATGGTTCGGGTCTTCACCACTGTGTTTTCGAAGTTGTCGATAACTCGATTGATGAAGCATTGGCCGGTCACTGTTCACGAATCGATGTCACCATTCATACCGATGACAGCGTAACCATTGTCGATGATGGTCGAGGCATTCCGGTTGGGATGCACGCAACCGAAGGCAAGTCTGCAGCTGAAGTTATTATGACGGTTCTTCACGCAGGCGGTAAATTCGATGCTAACACCTATAAGGTATCTGGTGGATTGCACGGGGTTGGTGTCAGTGTTGTTAACGCCCTGAGCGAGCATTTGCTCTTGGAAATTTGCCGAGACGGTAAAGTTCATCGGCAAGAATATCGCCGTGGTGACCCAACCACATCTCTAGATGTCATTGGTGAAACTGAAAGAACCGGCACATCTATTACGTTCAAGCCAGACTCTGAAATCTTTGCAATTACCGAGTTTTCATTCGATGTTCTTAGCAATCGACTTCGCGAACTCGCCTTCTTGAACAAAGGCGTAAAGATTAATCTCGTCGATGAAAAAACCGACAAAAAGCAGCTCTTTAATTACGAAGGAGGTATCGCCTCTTTTGTTGAGCACTTGAATCGAAATAAAGCGTCCCTAAGCAAGCTCCCATTTTATTTTGAGACAGATATGGGTGAAGGCATGAGCGTTGAGCTGGCATGCCAATGGAATGATTCTTATTCAGAACAAATGTTTGTTTACACAAACAATATTCCAAACCGTGACGGCGGTACGCATCTTTCTGGTTTTCGCTCTGCTTTGACCAGAACGCTCAATAGCTACGCAACACGCAACGATATGCTTAAAGGCAAAGTCAGCTTAACTGGCGACGATATGCGTGAGGGCTTGGTTGCTGTTTTATCTGTTAAAATTCCAGATCCTAAATTCAGCTCCCAAACAAAAGATAAACTCGTTAGTTCTGAAGTAAAGAGCGTAGTTGAACAAGCAGTAGGTACGCATCTTGAGGCCTTTCTCGAAGAAAACCCTCAATTTGCCAAGGGTATTCTCAGCAAAGCGATTGAAGCAAGCCGCGCACGAGAAGCTGCTCGTAAGGCCCGCGATTTAACCCGTCGAAAAGGTGCACTTGATACTGCTAGTATGCCGGGTAAATTGGCCGATTGTCAGGAACGAGACCCTGCTTTGTGTGAACTTTATATAGTGGAGGGCGACTCTGCGGGTGGTTCTGCAAAGCAAGCACGTTCGCGTAAGAACCAGGCAATCTTACCGCTGCGTGGAAAAATCTTGAATGTTGAAAAAGCGCGCTTCGACCGCATGCTTAGTTCAGATGCGATTCTTACTTTGATTACAGCCCTTGGCACTGGGATTGGCTCTGAAGATTTCGATGCCAATAAAACGCGTTATCAGAAAATCATCATTATGACGGATGCTGATGTTGATGGTTCTCACATTCGTACGCTTCTTTTGACCTTCTTTTATCGTCACATGACCGAAGTAATTCGTCGTGGTTATCTTTATATTGCTCAGCCACCACTCTTTAAGGTTGGTAAAAACAAAAAGGAAACTTACCTTAAAGATGAAGAAGAACTTCAGAAGTACCTGGTTGATTTAGGTGTTGAAAAATCGGTTATCAGTTACGGTGATCAAGTAATTGAAGGCCAAGAGCTTAAAGAGCTTTGCATTGCAATGCTTCAATATAAAGACATGCTCAAGTTAGCGGATAAGCGCTACGATGCGCGTGTTTTAGATGCTCTTTTGATGTCTACTGATTTTTCAGTTGAAGCCATTCGCGGTGATGGGTCGAACGAAAGCCTTCAAAAGGTAGAAGAATACCTTAAGGTTAATCATGAAGATGCCCTACCCGTAACTCTTGATGTTGAAGATGATCAAGAGCACCAAAGTCATTACTGGAAATTTACCACACGCCACAAAGGTTCACCTCGCGAATCTCAATTTGACACTTATTATCTTGAGAGAGATGAGTTCTTAAAGCTCAGAGCACTGGCTGATAAATTCCAGTCTTTTGGTGAAGGCCCATTTAACGTAACCGTTGGAAACGATGATGCCGTCAGTGGCAGCATTGCTACCTGCATTGAAGTTATTGAAAATGCGGCTCGAAAAGGTCTTTCCATTCAGCGATACAAGGGTTTGGGTGAAATGAACCCCGAGCAGCTTTGGGAAACGACCATGAATCCTGACAACCGAACACTCTTACAGGTTCATGTGGACGATGCCGTTGCCGCTGATGAAATCTTTACGGTTCTTATGGGTGACCAGGTAGAGCCTCGCCGAGATTTTATTGAGAAGAACGCAATTCACGTTCGAAACCTAGACGTCTAAGTTTAGCATTCATCTTTGTCTTATAAGGATTGGATAGAATGAGAACACGTATTCTGGGAACAGGTCATTATTTGCCTGAGCGAGTGGTCACAAACGATGAACTCAGCCAGTTAATGGATACTTCCGATGAGTGGATTCGACAGCGAACAGGCATCGAACAAAGAAGATTCGTTGATTTTGAAAATGATCCCATGGGGGCATCTGACCTAGGTGCCCGAGCAGCTCAACAAGCATTAGATAATGCTGGGATTTCAAAGGATGATGTCGACCTCATTGTCTATGCAACGCTGAGCCCCGATAAGCACTTTCCTGGCGACGGTGTTTTGGTCCAAGCAAAAATGGATATACCACCAGGTGTTCCCGCGCTGGATATTCGAAATCAATGTTCAGGCTTTTTGTACGGTTTGTCAGTAGCCGACGCTTTCATCCGCTCAGGAACTTATAAGAATATTTTGCTTATCGGCTCAGAGGTTCATTCTACGGGATTGGACTTTAGTGACCGCGGTCGTGATGTATCCGTTATTTTTGGTGATGGAGCAGCAGCAGTTGTCTTGGGAGCAACTGATGATGATGACTCTGGCGTTTTAAGTGTTCACTTACACGCCGATGGTCGTTATGCAGATATGTTGCAAATCCCCTACCCTTCCAGTGCAGAAATGCCACGAGCAACGCCTGAGAAAATTGAACAGGGCTTTCACTGGCCCGTCATGGAAGGCCGCCAGGTTTTTAAACACGCGTCAATGCGTATGCCTGAAGTGGTGATGGAAGCGCTTGAGCAAAACAATGCTACACCTGAAGACATCGATCTCTTGATTCCGCACCAAGCAAATCTCCGAATCAGTGAAATGGTTCAGAAACGCTTGAAGCTAAAAGATGACCAAGTGTTTAACAATATCCAAAAATACGGAAACACAACCGCTTGCTCGATTCCTTTGGCTTTGCACGAAGCTATTTCAGAAGGAAAACTCAAGCGCGGTGATCTGCTCTGCTTAGCCGCTTTTGGAGCTGGCTTTACTTGGGGCTCTGCTCTTATTCGTTACTAACCAAATTACTGTAAAAGCTGGTCGGCTGGGTCGGGTCCTTGGAGTTCGATGGGCCCGAACCGCTCTTCGTATTTTCGCACATTTTCCTGAAGAGCCCGTAAAAGACGTTTCGTATGGTGTGGGCTGGATATTAAACGGGCTCTTACATTGGCCAGTGGCTGTTGCGGCTGAACATACATTGCATCAATGGTGAACTCACCTTGAGTGTGGTTCACCAAAGCCAGGTTCACATACATCCCTTTACTGGTTTCATCATCGAGTTTGATTTGAAGTTTTAAGTTTTTCTCTTTGATATCGTCTCTCATGCTCTTCTCGCTCTATCTGCGTTTCCGCTCTTTTCTAAGGACTTATCTGCGCAGTTTTTAACGCAGGGTTTCAGTCCAAAGCCACTGAATACGGTGGTTTTCTACCTTTGAAATATGCTCAACCGCTTAAATCCGCCGCTCTTTTCCAAAAGCTAGGCTTTCCCTATAAATCAAAGTGCCCAAGGAAACATCCCTGGACCGAAATCAAATGCCTGAATCGCCAAAATCTTGAAAAATTTTCGTTCAATCAAGCTGTCTGACCATGATACAAATTTCCATGGTACATAAGAGAATGTGCCTCAGGTCAGTGGTTTAGCCGCCAAGGAACGGAAGATTGAATGGTCACGACATGCCGAACACAATTGTTATGGCTCATACTGATAAGTTTGATTGCGGTGAGCGGATGTAAATCTGGTTCCAATACTGAAGGCGCGGTGATTGTTGAAATCACAAGTACGGCTGCTGTTGATCGCTTGGAGATCAAAGTTCGAAACCAGGCGTACAAGGCCTACGCATTCAATGAAGTCTTAACCGAGAAGAACATTCTTACTGAATCTTATCGTGTGGCAATTCAACCAACTGATGAACTCAATGAACGATTTTTTATATATGTTAGAGGGTACAATGGTGCTGCGGTTGTAGCGGCAGCTTCGTCATTTGCTGATTTTCGAGAACCCGAAACCATCGTTTTGCGATTAAGAACCGGGTTTCAGGATGAAGACGGTGACGGCTTTGAAGATTGTGGTGAGCAAAGCGGTTCCCTTTGTGATTGCAACGACAATGAAGCAACCTGGAACCCCTTCACTGAAGACCGGTGTGACAATACCTTTGATGAGAACTGCACAGGTTTTCCAAACGAAGGTTGTCCGTGTACCGAAGATATACCGTGCACTATTTTGCCGTCTCATTTAGCGAACGACATGGCCGGCATCGGGGCTTGTACCACAGGCCTACTGTATTGCGAAAATGGTGTCTTGGGAGAAACCTGCGTTGGGGCCGGACCCGCTGGCGGATTGGATGCTATTTTCGAAATACCCGACAACCTCATCGATGATGATTGTGATGGTAATGTAGATGAAGGCTCGAGCTGTAATATTGGAGAAACTCGCGCTTGCTTTCTCGGGCTTGTCGATGACTCAGAGGCTGAAAACCCAAGTGCGGCTACCGAGCGCGCGATGGGCATATGTGCCACAGGAATTCAGGCTTGTTCTGATTCTGGCACATGGGGCAATTGTGAAGGTGAAACCCGCTCCGATGATACCCGCGCCCCACTTTATTGGGCTGAGGAGCACCTCGGTGATGCTGCACCAGATTCAAATCTACCCATCAGCAGCCGCTACGCCCAATGCGATGGCTTAGACAATGATTGCGATGGCGCCATTGATGATGAGAGCGCGTTTGACCGAGATGGTGATGGGTATACCCTTTGCGGAACCTGCGACAAGAAAGTTGGAGATACATTTATTTCTTGTGACCTTTGTGATGTTCAAGACAGCCCTGTTCCCGGCACCAGCCTATGCTCCTCTATGATTGATTGTGATGATGATAATCCCGATGTTCATCCAAGAAATGAAGAGCGTTGCGATAATGATATCGACGATGACTGCCGCTGTGACCACAGTCTTGGCACCAACGTTACTGGCGAACCTATTTTGTTGCTTACAGGAGCAGTTCAGTGTGTGGCGGCTGAAGCCTTTCTGGATTGTTCGCGAACAGAGAGAAGCGATTCCGCGCCGACCGGAATGTGCTCAAACGATACAACTCCCGGCGTGTATTACCATGGCTACAATCCCAGCGATTCCGATAATTGTTATTATTGTGGAACGAGGTTTGGCTTAAGTTGCCAAGCTGATGGTGTGGGCTGTACGACCAAAGAAACAGACTGCCAAAATTGTGCAGAACCAGATTTTTCGTCTCTTCCAATAACCCGCCAAACCTGTCGTCAGCCCGACGGTGGCTGTTCGGATTTAGAACCACCTCAGTGGGCATTGATAACCAGTGAAGACCCTTATGATGATTGTGGTCTTGTAAGTTGTGAAGGTTATTATTGGGGGATCGAAAACTTTCGTTGCTACGCAAAAATCGATCAAGCCGCGAACCGTGTCGACTGTAAAGCCGGCGGTCTTTGTGAAACGGCTCAAGATCGCTGTCCAATTGAGACAGAGCGCGCAGCAGAACCTGTTGAACAAGGGGTCTGCACTCAGACCATCGGCGGCTGCGAAGATATCCAATCTCCTATCGTTGAAAATCAAGCAAACAACGTGGATGTTTTTGATGAATGCAACGATCTCTATACATGTAACAACGCCGGAACAGGTGGCGGCCCATTTTACTATGGCGTCATCGATGACGATGGAAACTCGGTGGATAACGGTGAATGCTATTACCGGGCAGATATTACCTCTGAGAATGGAGGCAGCGCATGCAATGGGGACGGTGCTTGCCAAACACGCCTAGAGGCGTGCTCCACCAGCGCTATCGGTTCTCCGGTTGGAAGCCGACCCTTATGCGAATACCCCCTCGACTCCGACACTTGTTATGGTGAAGAAG